>JAITPK010000022.1 GCA_031289475.1 Mycoplasmataceae bacterium
GAGTGACGATATCTTAAAAAACTATGGACAATAAAACTAGGTGAAGCATTAATTTTGATTTAAAACATAGCAAATTATCCAAACACTACAAATCTAATTTTCAAGACGCTTGAAGCAAGGTGAAAAAAGTTATGGAGAAAAATGGTTTTAAACATGACCAGCATTCTGGATACATTACAAATAATGTAATGACTAGAATCGGTGTTTATAAATTGCTTGACAAGGTTGTCAAAGAACTACCATGGCTTGTCAAGACTATAGATGTTTGTAAGTTGACACGTTTTGCTGGTGACGAAGACATTGTCAAACATTACGAGCGTGCAAAAGAATTTGAACAAATTATTTAAGACCGTCAATTAAAAATGTCCTAGGTCGCCCTAGAACATTTTTAATTGTAAGTTCTCTCAAAACTAAATAGAATCCGACCGAATTAACAATGTTATTTGGGTAAGATTGTTAATCAGGATTTAAATGTTATGTACACTTTTCAGTGTTATTTTATTAACTCCGAAGAAAGGAGGTGATCCACCCCCACGTTCTCGTAGGGGTACCTTGTTACGACTTAACTCCAATCACCATTCCTACCCTAGACGTTCGCCTCCTTGCGGTTAGCAAAACGGTTTTAGGTATTAACGGCTCTCATAGTTTGACGGGCGGTGTGTACAAGACCCGAGAACGTATTCACCGCAACATGACTTATTTGCGATTACTAGTGATTCCAACTTCACGAGGACAAATTGCAGCCCTCGATCCGAACTGAGATCGGCTTTTTCTGATTAGCTCCAGCTTACGCTTTGGCAACAGTTTGTACCGACCATTGTAGCACGTTTGTAGCCCAGGGTATAAAGGGCATGATGATTTGACGTCATCCCCACCTTCCTCTAACTTGCGTTAGCAGTCTCGTTAGATAAAGTAACTAACGATAAGGGTTGCGCTCGTTGCGGGACTTAACCCAACATCTCACGACACGAGCTGACGACAACCATGCACCACCTGTATTCCGGTTAACCTCCGCTATATTTCTATAGCATTGCCAGATATGTCAAACCCTGGTAAGGTTTCGCGTGTACTGTCGAATTAAACAACATGCTCCACCACTTGTGCGGGTCCCCGTCAATTCCGTTTGAGTTTCATTCTTGCGAATGTACTACCCAGGCGGATCATTTAATGCGTTAGCTTCGATGCTGATACTTCGTATCAACGTCTAATGATCATCGTTTACGGTGTGGACTACTAGGGTATCTAATCCTATTTGCTCCCCACACTTTCGAGCCTAAGCGTCAGTTGTGACCTAAGTTTTCGTCTTCACCACTGGTATTCTTCCATATATCTACGCATTCCACCGCTCCACATGGAGTTCTAAAACTCTCTATCACACTCTAGACTTACAGTTTCCAATGCAAACATCTGTTAAGCAGATGCATTTCACACCAGACTTGTAAATCAGCCTGCGCTCGCTTTACGCCCAGTAAATCCGGATAACGCTTGTAACATTTGTATTACCGCGGCTGCTGGCACAAATTTTGCCGTTACTTATTCAAAGGGTACAGTCAAATAACAACCATTTCCTGCTGCTACTATTCGTCCCCAATAAAAGAACTTTACAACCCAAAGGCCTTCATCGTTCACGCGGTATTGCTCCTTCAGACTTTCGTCCATTGAGAAAAATTCCCTACTGCTGCCTCCCGTAGGAGTATGGGCCGTGTCTCAGTCCCATTGTGGCTATTCTACCTCTCAGCATAGCTACTCGTCATTGACTTGGTGGGCCGTTACCTCACCAACTATCTGATAAGCCGCACCCCCATCCTAAAGTGTTCCAAACGGAACTTTAAATAACATTTCATGCGAATTGTTATCCTATGAGGTATTAGCTAATCTTTCGATCAGTTGTTCCTCTCTAAAGGGTAGGTTAGATACGTATTACTCACCCGTTTGCCACTGCCATTGCTGGCCGTTCGACTTGCATGTATTAGGCATACCGCTAGCGTTAATCCTGAGCCAGGATCAAACTCTTAAAAATTGACGGATTCTATTTAGTTTTCAAAGAACTTGCTGCATACTCTCTTAGAGAGAGTAGCGGTATAAATACTATTACATTCCGCTTAATTTGTCAAGTTTTTTTGAAATAATCCAGACTTTTTAAAAAATTACATAAAAAATTGGTTTTTCAAAAGTAAAAATCTTTATCAATATTACATATTGATAAAAAATAACGATTTAAAAAGTTTTTGAGACATTTCATTTTTTTTAGTCAATTAGTATAGTGAGGAAGTAAAAATGAAAAAACAAATATGAACATGTATTTTTGGTGGTATGTTGTGTGGTTTAGTTTCCGCCACACTTGTCAATAATACCGTCACCAAAAATACCAATTTAAAAAGTGAACTAAAAAATGAAGACCAAGATTATCTAAAAGAATCGGACATAAAAACAAAGTGTTCACAAAGCACGATCACTGCTGTAAACGATACAGAAACCATGGAATCGTTGGATGTAGAATTTGATAATCAACTTAAAAAAATTTATTTAAGCGGTAATCCACATCAGGCTGATTCTAAAATGTTAATGAAAGCATGCAAACAAATAACTAGTTGTAAGAATGACGGTCGAGACTATGGTCGTTATAGTTTTAAAGACCTGACAGAAGTAATGGATGATGCATACGCCAGAATTGAAGATTGAACACAACACTATAGTAATAATCTGAATATCGATGTACCAAGTGGCATTGATTGAGGCATCACGATACCATCGTTGTCATTGAATAATGAATTGCTTTGATCAAAGGGTACTAATGCCAGAAGTATTAAACCATCAATCGGGTATGCAGACAAAGATAGTGTAAAAACAATTTTTGATAACGGTAATCAGTGTGCATTTTATTGCAAAGGAGATAGTGGCATTACAAACATAAAAACCAATCTTACAGGTTTACCTTTTGTTTTCTATAAAGATTGTATCCACACTCCGCTGGCAGGAGCACCTTTTGCAAATGTATACTCACTATCAGCATGTGGAACTGCCACTAACACAACTCGTAATATGGACATTACTAATGTGTGTGAACCCGTCATTGGTAAATACAATATTAATAATTTGATTTGTATTAATGGTGGCAGTTATCAAGACAAAACCATCCGATTAGGAATTAATCAAACTTTACTTGATCAAGCATCACATTTGCAAGATTACCACAATCAAATTAAAAATAAGATTAGCGACTTATGAATCAATACTACTAGTAAATTAAAATCATGTGATGGCCACACATTACAAGAATTAATTGATAGTAATTTCTTGGACGAAGATAATGCCGATAATTTTATGAAGCACTGTCAACAATATACAAACAATTTTAATTTTCTTGATGCATACAATTGGTTAAAAATAAATCGTTCAACTAAAGAAATAAATTATTTAAAACAATTAGGATTGAACGAGAATGATAATCCGCAAATTATGTTAAACGATTTACAAAGTAAATTAAGCTTTAAAGTTAATTATGCTATTCATAATTTACTACAACCAGATCAATGACAATCAAACATTATGCATGTAACTTATCAAGATTTATCAAAGGGCGTGGATATACCATTGTCACAAAATCAGCAAGGTGATTATCAATTTCGTTTAGACTATATTAACTCTGACGAAATAAATAATGCCGATACTTATGTTGAAGATCAATCAACAAATAAAATTAGTGTCTCAGCAAATAATGTAGAGACTGTTTCTGAAAACCTTTTTACATTATCAGAGGCGGTAGTTAATAATGCAACATTTTTAGAAAACGATGAATCTTATAACCAGAATTATTTCCCCAATGATTTAACTGATGAGAAAGTATTTAAAAAATACGTAAGGTTAACGACTAATTATCAGGAAGATGGTGATCTATCACTGTTAGATAAATCACAATATACAATTGATCGTGATGAAATTAACGGCTTAGTTAAAATAATCATTAACATAAATGGTCAAATAATCGAAAATACATTCAACGGTTTTAAAATGGTCTCCAAACAAATACCGGACATTGATGGATCACTTGATGTTTACAATTTAACATGTGGAGATTTGGATAATCTAGAAATTCGTAAACTATTAGTATTTAACAATTTTGACCGTTATGTTGTTAACCAACTTGAATGTGATGTTGTTAACCAAGATGATATTAACGGAAACGCTACAATTCAAGTAAATGACTGCACCGATGAAAATCTGAATCAAATTTACAAGCATGAAATTTTTCATATCAAGAAATTAGCACCATATTACATCCGCCAAAAACAAAATATCGATGCGTCTATTGCTAGCAAGAAACCAAACGAGATTACTACCAATGATTGCATTGCATCATTGGTAGATATGAGCGATGAATTCAAAAATCGCAATTTAGATAATCTAAAAATTGATTTGAAACCACAAGGCGATCATACACTTGTAGTTTCAATTGCTTATATCGAAAAAAATAAAGAAGTAAATGTGGAATATACTTACAGCATTTTTTCATTATCACATTCAAATCTATCGCTTATTCTTTGAATAATTGTTGGTACATTGAGTGTAGCATCGGTTGGCACAATTAGTTATTTCATATGAAAAAAATTTCACAAAAGACATTTAAACTAAAGTTCCAAATAATTGATCACCAACTAAAGAAGTGATTTTAACTGAAAGCATTTGGTTTGTAAATACTTTTATCGTCTTTATATTAACAGTAAAAAAATATTCAGAATGCCCGGTTTGAACACCAGGTTTATTGGAATGCTCAAACAAGACATTTACCACTACACCGATGAATTGTTTTAGATAATTGCTTTGTGTTTGCTTGTTTAATTTATCTATAGCAATAAATCTTGTCTTTTTTTCATAATCACTAACAACATTCTTTAGTTTACTAGCAACGGTGAATGGCCTAGATGAAAAAGGGAAAATGTGCATGTCGCTAAATTTAATTTGTTCCAGATTTTTAAGCGAGTCGTTAAATTGTTCGCTTGTCTCTGTAGGAAATCCCACAATGTAATCCGTTGTAATAGACACAAGCTTATTTCTTTTTCTAATGTAAGCACACAATTCCATAAATTGTTTTAATGTATATTTGCGTTTCATAAGTTTAATGGTCGTGTCATTCGCAGATTGAATGCAGATATGGAATTGTGAACATCAACGCTTTTTGTTATCAATAATTAAGTCAATGATTTGTTTACTTATCTGGAAAGGTTCTAGAGATGATATACGAACCCGAAAATCACCTTTTAATTTATTAATGTCTTGTAACAGATCATAAAATCCATATATATTAGATTCACGATAGCCAGCAGTATTAACGCCTGTTAAAATTACTTCTTTATAACCATTATGAATTAATCGTTTTACCTTCTCCAAAATTATTTTATGCGATAACGAACGTTGTCTTCCTCGCACAAACGGAATAACACAATAGCTACACATAAAATCGCAACCGTCTTGAATTTTTATAAATGCTCTAGTATTGTTCTCAGAATTATCATCGTCATATTCATCAAACACATCTCTTTTAGTAAAGGAATCGACCACCATAATTCTTTGGCTATCTTTATATTGATCAATTCATTTTCCGATATCATTTTTGCTTTTAGAACCTAAAACAATTCCAATTTTGTTGTTGTCATCAATCTTTTTGCTGAGTTGCACTAAGCAACCAACAATAATAACCAATTCACATTTCTTAGATCTAATAGCGCGGTTAATGAAATAACGAGATTTGCTTTCCGCTTTATTAGTCACACAACAAGTATTCACAATGCAAATGTTAGCATTGTCAATGTCATTCATTCATTTTGCACCACGTTTTGTCAGTTGACTAGCGATACTATTTGACTCGCAAATGTTAATACGACATCCTAGTGTGACGATAGTGAAAGTTTTATTGCTGATCTGCATTGCTTGTTAAGCCAGTTGTCGGAGTTTCATCTTTTGTTGGCTCGATTGGTTGAGATGGTTGTTCGGTTATTGTTTCACCACGTCGACGACGTAGCAAAGTCAAATCAATTTTAAACCTTGCATAGCGATATAACCCAACGGATATTAATGAAATTAAAGCGCTAACTCCAAACAAAATGGCATATGGTCCATTAATCAATCAATTTTGACCTCATATAGTTGGCGACGATATAAATTTTAAACACGCAATAAATGTAAAAATAAAAATTAAATTAGCAATAAATACAAATCCAGCTACGAAATATAATTTAAAGTATTTTTGTGGAACGTGTTGTTTCACTAAATAAATTTCTTTGGAATCAAAAAAATAAAATAATGCAATTAAGATAATTGCAATACAGTTGCATATAACAACCGGTATTCATGCATAAGTAATATCAACGCCCCTACCATTAATACCTCAAGAAATGGAAATACCAACTACTACAAGGATATTTGCAATTAAAAACAAATACCAAGTTCAAGTAAGGTTGACAGCTTTTTCTTTCGGCTCTTGCGCAATAACTTTATTTTCCATATTACTTAATTATCTTATCTAAAATGGCATTAATATATTTAGTTGAACTCGGATCGGCAAAATGTTTCGTCGTGACAATGGCCTGATCAATCACAATCTTACGTTCAATACTTAATGTTTTGAATTCAGCATAAGCTGTCATTAATACTGCTTTGTCCACTTGCGGAATACGTTCCAATGTTCATCCTTCTGCTAAATTATCTTTGATTTGTTTGGTAATTTCTTCTCGGTGATCCGCAAAATATTCAATAACTTTCATCTGATCAACATCAAACAAATGATTTTCAAAAGCGTTTTTCTTAATTTCATCTGCTGATATTTGTTCAAACATATTAGTAGAATAAATGTAGCGAAAGATATCAACACGTTTTTTTCATTGTGGCTTTGTTGATGTCATTCTAATTTCCTGTTTTAACTAAAATAACTGAACCAAAAATTTGAAGATTAGATTCAATCATTCTTGAAACATAACCTACTAAAGAATCAATATCAGCTACCAAAGTGGTTTTTATTTTAGATGTATAAAATAATGAAAATGAAAATCGGTTAGTTTCATTTTGCTGAATCGTTAAGTTTGTAAGCTTATAATTTTTGTTATTGTTAGCAAAACTAGTAACTGCTTCTTTAATTAACTCATCTGTCAGTGTAATTGTTCCAATTTTATTTTGTGTAAATGCGCCCATTAATGTGTCCTGCTTACATATTCACCTGTTGTGGTGTTAATCAAAACTTTGTCACCTTTTTTAATAAATTGTGGCACTTGAATTTCGTGGCCAGTACCGATTCACGCTTTCTTTTGCACAGAAGTAACCGTATTCCCTTGTACTGCTTCTTCAGCATCAGAGACAACAGCTATGATTTGATCAGGTAAGGACACACCGAGAATTTCATCATCATATTTTTGAATAGAAACTTCTGTGCCTTCTACAATAAAGTTTTTTTCTCATTCCAAGCGGGTGTGCGAAATTTCAATAGTCTCAAAAGTGTTGTTGTCCATGAAAACAAAATTTGCACCATCATCATATGAAAACAACATTTTCACTGTAGTGACTTGAGCTTTTTCCAATTTTTCGCCAGTCAACACTTCAATTGTAATAGCACCAGTTCGTAAATTTTTGACCTTACATTTAACAATACCTTCACGCATAGCTGTTTTGTTAAATGAATTTTCGATAACTTGATATAAATTACCTTTAAATAAAAAAGTATTGCCGGGTCTTAAATCTTTTGCTCAAACTATATCAGCCATAATGCAACTAATTATAACAACACTATATAAACAACCTATATAATAATTAAAATATATGAACCATGTGAATAAAGAACATTTTTCTAAACCACGAGGGAAAGTAATCATCATAATTTTATCGGTGTTCTCAACCATTTTACTTGCACTAGCTATTGTTTTTGGCAGTTTATGAGGAATTTCAAGGAACGACAAATACAATTATGATTTGCAATTAGACAACACGTCTAAAGAGCGTTTAGACAACGGAATCTGATCTTCTAGTAAAGTTGATATTCAAGCAATTATTTATACAAATGATACGGTTCCGCTTGATGAGGTTTACAATTGTGTGGTAGATTCTGGAAATTCTTATTGTGAAATAAACCAGAGTTCAGATGATCCAACAATATTTACTATCAATACCCTAGATTATGACTCCACTAATCCATACGAAGAAGTTGAGGCAACATTGAGCGCTGACATTAGCGGTTTCACTTTATCGTACGATTTCTTCTTTACTATTTATCCTATTACTAGTGAATATACTGCCAATTCAACTATTTCCATATATGATGGAACCACAACTACTAGCGACTATGATGATTTTTCAGAGTCTGCTATAGGCAACATTCCAATTTATACATTGGTTGGGAGTGATTTGAAAGATGAAGGAACTCCTATTGTTAATTTTTATGCTGTGGTAACTTCTACAAATGAAGATTGCTTTCACATTATCAAAAATGCTGATCCAAATAGCTACAGTATTCAAATATTAGACAAGGGTTCATCCATCATTGCGATTGATTATTATTCAAACAATTCCCCTCGTTCCTTATTGCATATACAAAAAACATGAGCATTAGACAACACGGACATTGCTAATGCATCAGTTTTTAGTAATGATGTAATCAAGTCTGAAATACCATATGGTGACAAATCTCCATACAGTGGTGAACATTGTGAATACACAATTGAATTGAATGGATATCAAATAGATAATAATCAATATGAAAAACTAAGTTACTATAGTCATACTAATTATGGGGCTGGTTCTGTAAAAGTTGATGCTTCTGTTCGAATTATTAAATTCTATAATGCAAGTCAAAGATCTACACGAGTATATTTAACCGCTAATACACGTGGTGGAATAGAATACAAACTTCCTCAAGGCGCAAACGGTGATACTTCTTGATTGATCACTCCGTAGTCTAGATTAAGCAGCGTATAAATCTAATATAAAAATATTAACTAACTATGACTTTTGTTGCGCGGTTACGTTTAACTAATCGATAAACTAAATAACCAACCAATCCAACCAAAAGAATCGCACACAAAAAAATAATAAGATCTCTACGATTTTTTTGTTTTTTAATTGTATCAAGTTCTTCTTGAGGCACAATCATGAAGTTATAAAAATTTTCAATTCTAGCAACACGAATGTAATTGCCTACTAGTAAAATTGCTTGCATTACCACTGTACCGAGTAAGACGCCGACAGAAGCTCAGAACACACAAATGAATGTAATATAAATTGGATAATCTGTATCACTGACACCATTCATGTTAATTCTACCAAATCCGTAGTCATTGTACATTGTTCAAGCTACGATGAAATTAATTAGAATAACTAATAAGAAAACAATATATGAAGTTAATGACATTCAATTAACGTTGATGTGCCCAGTTTTTAATCTTTTATATAGTTTGAGAACATTAATTGACAATGTCTTCTCTTCTTTAAAATTAATTGTTTTAGCTTCACCTCTGAAGCAATAAAACTTATTGAGATAAACCAACCAAAGCCCTACAACCAAAACTAATGGTGGAAGTAACAATAATGATATATATGGGCTAACACCTTTAGTTGCACTTTTGTCAAGAACGCCACTATCCATGATAATAAAATAGATAGCGACACCAATACTCGCCAACGTTAAAACTAAGATAACAGTCCACAAAATGAACATCGCAAAAGCATTGCGAATTTCTTTTTTATAAAATTCTGGAAAGTAAGAAGCATATGGATTAATATGTGTTACCTTACGAGTATCATGTGCTTCTTCTTTTATTTCTTCCCAACGTTGTTTAACAGTCTTTATAGCCTCAGGCTGGGCCTCAAGTTGAATTGATTTCGTTTGATGGTTAGTCAATTGAATTGTAGGGCTCGGATTGGAAAATTGAACTTTACTAGTCCCATTCACTACAACGGTTTCAGTTTTCAATTCTTCCATAACAATAGATTATATATACACGAATTAAATATATTTTTTAAGAGTTTTTATTCTATTTATATTAATAAATAGCTTTCTGCCATCTTTCGCTTCATGATGACCATTTTTTAAAACTAGGTCTGCTGTGAAGTGAACATTTCTGGTTATTAAATTGCTACCAACGCCATAAAAATCAATTGGGGATTTATGTTTCTTGAAATTCATAATTTTGGCATTGTTAATACCGCTAGATGCGATGATCTTTGTTTGCTTCATACCACAATCATTTAGTGTTTTACGTGTATATTCAATTAATTGTGGACTAACACCATATGCTGATTTAACATTTGAAAATTTTGATCGTAATCCCTTATCTAGCATTCCGTTTGATGTGTCTACTCTTACGGCAAAAATATTCTTGAAGTTGGTGGATAATTTTTTAATTTCTGATCCTACATCGTTATGATAATCAACTAATGCAACAGATTTAGCATTGCCAAATTCTTTAATGTAAGCTTTCATTGTTTCGTTCAAATCACCATCAAATTCTTGAATTAAAGCATGTGGAATTGTGCCAGTTATCAAAACATCTCGATAATTTTTAATAAATTCCACTGATGCATCCGTGACAAAATTGCGCACTCCACCTATATAAGCGGCATAGCCATCATATGGTTGGATTAGATAATCGTCTGTCCGATCAGCCATGTAAATAAGTTGCGATGATTTGATAAGTCTTAGCATTTGATAACAATTGTTAGTCACAGAGGAACGACGTGCCAGTATGCCATCAATCACATTTTCGTATTTACCAAATAATTGATATGGACCACAAATTAACATGACTGGCTTTTTCCCATTAATTAAATCACCATCAGATTTTCCATAAACATTTATTTGTTTTAGTTCTTGTTTTGTAAGCATTGCTTGCAAAAGTTGAACACTTTCACTAACCCCACAAACTTTAACCGGTTCATTGCCAAAATGTACAAATTGCATACAAACATTTTCATTCGGTTTATATTTTTTCACAAGATTTGTAGACTTGTTAAAATAAGAAGCTGAATAATATCCATCTTTAAGCCTTGGATCAAATTTAAATTTAATCATTAGAAAAACCTCTTTTCTTTTTTGTTAATTAAGCGAACTATGTTCGGAGTGTGTCTTGAAATAACAATAAAAGAATTACACAACATCACGAGCATTAAAATGCATTTTGCAATTAATGTCGGATATTCAGATGCTGATATGTTCGGGAACAATGAGCTTTCTTGAAATAGGTAAATAAAGTCCAAATGAGGTACGAATATTAAAAAAGCACAAACAAACATCGTTACCATTGATGATACAGAAACATAGCGAGTGATCAAAATTATTAAAATTCAAAGTCCAAGACCAATTAGACCAATCCATGGCGAAATCGTTAAAATAACGCCACCTGTGGTAGCGACACCTTTCCCGCCAGATTTTGATCTTGACTCAGCCAAATTAAATTTGGTTTGGAAAAGTTTAACAATATAAATAATTGGAAAACAATGACCAATGACGGCAAAAACCCCGCCTATGTAAACCAAACTAAATAAATCAACGGAATTGTTTCATTCATAAATCGAGTAACGAAATATAACTCAACAAATAATCACGGCTAAATAAGCTTTTAAAGTGTCTAACACTGCTACCAATAGGCCCATTGGTTTCCCCATAACTCTGGACACATTAGTTGCGCCAACATTTTGTGAACCTACTTCGCGCACATTCCGTTTAAATATCTTACTGATTAAACTGCCAAACAATATGTTGCCAAAAAGATATCCAATAACGGCAAATGAGATAGTAATTAATGTAATTAAAAAAGCATTCATTGTTTGTAATTATAGATTAATGTAAAAGCTTTTTTAATACTTCAATAGCGACATTTGGATTCGCCTGTCCTTTGGTATCGCGCATCAATAACCCAATAAAGAATTTTTCTACCCGTTCTGGTCTTTCTTTATATTGATCAACCATTTCTTTATTAGATTCAATATATTTTTTAAAATAATTCTCAATTAAACTTGTGTCTTTGATTTGTTCGAATCCAAGTTCTTTAATTAATGTAGATGCATCTTTTTTTGACAAATACATTTTTTCAAAAATAGTTTTAGCTTGTTTACCATTTATTTCTTGGTTAATTAACAATTGCAACATTGTGATCGCTCTATCTAGAAAATCGTTAGATAGTTGATCATAAGATCCATTATTCATCTTTAATAGCGATGGTAATTCCACAATAATTCATGTAACAACCAATCCAGGATTGGTTAGTTTATTATTGATATATTTGAATATTTTGTAAGCTGAATAATCATCAAGCAGTTGGTTAATGATATTGTTTGCAACACCACTTTCAACCAATTGCTTACGAACAGAATCAGGTAATTCACCCATTTCATTTTGAGCGGTTGTCACTAAATTTTCGATATTCATCTCTACTATATTAGGTTCTCTAAAATAGTGGTAATCGACAGCATCAGATTTAAGACGCATGAAAACTGTTTGAAGCTTTGCTTCGTCCCACCTTCTTGTTTCTTGTTCTATTAATTCACCTTTTAAAATTTGTCTTAGTTGTCTATTGAATTCATAATCGATTGCTTTAGCAACATTGGCAAAGGAGTTAATATTTTTAATTTCCACTTTTGTTCCTAATGTTGTTGAACCGATCGGTGCAACCGAAATATTTACATCCGCTCGAAAAGAACCATCTTCCATTCTTCCATCGGAAATGTTTAAAAAAACTAAAATTCTTTTTATTGCTATCAAATAAGCCACAGCTTGCTGTGGTGTTTCAATATCTGGTTTAGAAACTATTTCAATCAATGGCACACCGCAACGGTTGTAATCCAAACACAATTCACCATCAACCGTTTGTTGTTTAGCCGTATCTTCTTCTAAATGGATACGCTCGATATTAATAGTTTTACCGTCAATTGTAATCTTGCCATCTTTACCAATTGGATGATATTGTTGGGTAATTTGAAAACCTTTTGATAAATCTTGATAATAATAATTTTTACGATCAAAACACAATTGAGTATCAATTTTCATCCCCAAAGCTGTGGCTAATTGAATTCCTTTAATAACCGCCATCTTATTAGGGCTCGGCAAAACTCCAGGCAATCCTAAATCAACTTCATTGATATTGACATTGACTTCATCATAAGAAGATACTGGTGCCGATGAAAACATTTTTGATTTAGTATTTAATTCAGTATGTATTTCAATACCGATTGTCGCTTTAAAATTATTCATCTGCACCTCCGTTCTTTTCAAATATTTCTTCAAAAGTAAGAGCAACATTGAATAATTTCTGATCTTCGAATAATTTACAATTAAAGTTTAATCCAAATGGTAATCCGTCAACTTTTTTATAAGGAATCGTTATTGACGGAGTTCCACCAAAATTAGCAATACACAATAAATCATCAGCATAAGATGCTGAAAATTTTTGACTTTGAACATCTTGTATTGATGGTGCAACCGTTGATGCTCCAACGCACATTAACGTATCAACTTTTGACAATGCTTCAACTCATTTATTAACTAAAAAGCGTCTAATTTTTTGTGCTCGTAAAAACACTTTATCAAAATTATCTTTTCTGGTAATGTATTGTCCAATGGTAAATCTACGTTTAATTTGGTCACCGAGTGTTTTACTTCTTGCGACTTTTAAAATTTCATCATAATTTGTACCGCCAAAATTAGCACCAAAAATAATTCCAGACAAATTGGCTCAACAACTAACTGCCTCAGAATAACTAATCGCATAATAGATAGCATGAATTGCCTTTAATAATTTTTCATCAAAATCAATATATACGATTGTATGGCCTTGTTTTTCAATAATTTTAATTGCATCCAAATATGCTTTACAAGTATTGGGTGGTAGATATTTCTCTAAGTTTTTAATCACACCAACTTTTAGTTTGCTAATTTGTTTAATATTCTTGTAGAAATGACAATCATCAATTTTTTGACTACTAAAATCTTTCGAATCATAACTTACCAAAGATTCACTCACAATGGCGGTATCAATTACGGTTTGTGCAATCACACCAACATGATCCAATGATGGCGCATATGGCAAGATGCCATAACGCGAAATTAATCCATATGTTGGTTTGTATCCTACTACTCCTAAAAAAGATGGTGGTCTTCGAACTGAATCACCTGTATCTGTTCCAATGGCAAAGGGAACAGCATTCGCTGCCACCAAATTAGTCGATCCTGACGAAGAACCGCCTACTATCAACTCATTATTAAGTATGCTTTTAACTATCCCATATGCAGAATATGTCCCAGTTCCGCCTAAACCAAATTCATCGAGGTTAGATTTGCAAACCATAATACTATTTGCACTGTCTAGTAGAGTAGTAATAGTGGCATTGTATGGTGGCACAAAATCTTTTAAAAACAATGAACCACCTGTAGTAATTACACCTTTTGTACAAACATTATCTTTCATAGCAAAGGGGATACCAAATAATAAATTTGAATGGTTTTGTTCAATCTTATCATTTAATTTATTTGCTTTTTCTTTTGCTAAAGAAAAACTATCGGTGATAACTGAATTCGTGTATTTAATTTCATTAATTTTGTTAATGCTTTCATCAACAAACTCAGCAACTGTTTTTTTGCCATTAATTAATTGATCGTGCATTTGTAAAATTATTGATTTCATTATTTTACAACCACGTATTTCCCTTTGCGATTCTTAGCGTTCTTTAAATACATATCTGGATTTTCTATCTTAATAGGTTCATCATCTCTTAAAGAGTGATGTGAATTATTGTTCGGATAATACATTGGTTCTAAATTGTCGACATCAAAATAAGAAAGTCGTTCTAAAGAAGTTAACAAAAATTCTGATTCATTATAAAGTTTTTGCAATTCAACATCATCTAATTCAAAATAAAGTGATGTCGCTAATAATTTAAGCTCTTCCTTAGTTATTTTCATAATTTTAATCCACCATAAAAGGAATTTTAATGCTCTCTAAAGAGTCATCTATATAGTTATACTTCATCGCCGGACAAACAATACGATAAACTGGATAGATGACCGCAATGTTTAAAGGCACCATAACCGATAATACAATAATTCTAGTCCCCAACCACATATAGTATCCCGGGGTAAAGGTTGCATCTATTTCCGGAAGAATAAAAGTCGATATTAATGTTTCACTAACCAAAATGGTCACTAATACTGGAACGAAATAAAACATACGACTACGTACATTGCTTTGAGTAACGTTGTCTTGTTTTTCCTTCAATCCAAACGACATCCTAGTAGCATCAGGACCGTGTTGCTGTCATCAATTCAGTTGACGATTGGCAACCTCTTGAACATTGTCGTCTTGAATTAATTCGTTCTTAAATCTATTTATTTTTGATTTGTATTTAAATCGATAAGTCAAACTTGCTCATTGATAGCTAATCATTGGTCGATAGTAAATAAACATACAAATTCACAAAACGGATAACCCTAAAATATAAATCCCGCCAATGAATAAACTTAATTGTCAGCGATATATGGAAAATTTAATCCCAAACCGAATGTCAATGGGGTCTTGTGGCAATAACATTACATAAATAATGCTAACAACAGCAATAGCACCAATTACAATTGTTGAAAATAAAGCGAAATTTACTTGTTTTCCTTTCGTAGAGTTCAATAATACTCGTACCATACCGGATAATAACCCGAATAAAATGCAAGCTATAAAATATCCATAATGAAACATTCCAGCTGTCAATGCAATACTCAATAGATCAGTAACTGCACCGATAAACATTCCAATAATAGGCCCGAATAATAATCCACCAATCTTAATCAGAATTCCTTCAATATTAACTCGTCAACCAGGATATGCTCTAAATAGAACCCCTAAGATTCCGGCAGATAAAACCGTCAATAATAATAATGTAGCAACTGCAATGGATATAACCATCGCAATGTTGGCAATACCTTTTACATTAGTTCTTGGAAAAATGTAATAACGTTTTTTAAATCTTAAGCGCATGTAAAGTTTTTTTGCAAGTAGTGCTACGATAACAGTTGCAAAAAAACCTAGAAATACTAAGAATGCACTAAGTGGGCTAGATAACGGAGCTGGAGTAGGATCGTCGCGTAACATTGTTCATAATTATAGATGCTGAAATAATAGATGTTACTATCATTTAATAATTGATTTATGTAGTTTTTCTAAAATATTATTAGTTTTGCTAAAAGGCTTCGTATTAAAAAATTGTTTATGACTAGCTGCAAAAGATGGATGACCAGATGAAATAATATACGACTGATTATTTTTAATTAGTGGAATAAAACTTTTTGCGAAATTTCCTCACAAAATAAAAACTATACCATTCACATTTGTGTCAATATATTGAATAATTTCTTTCGTGAATGGTTCTCAAAGTTTCAAGAAATTAGGTTGATCTTTGGAAAAGGTTAATGCCGAATTTAATAACAATACTCCTTGTTTAGCTCAGTCACTTAAATCACCATTGATTCGTACAACATTCAAATCGTTTCGTAATTCCATAAAAATATTTTGTAGAGAGTGTGGTAAATTATTATTTCTTTCAACGCTGAATGAGAGGCCACATGCATCACCTGGAGTGGGATATGGGTCTTGTCCGATTAAAACAACTTTAGTCTCACTAATATTAAAATAATTAAAGCAACGGAATATGTTTTCCGCTTTTGGAAAAACTATTCCGTCACGATAAGATTGATCTACAATATTCTCCAGATTAGATCAATATTGCTTTTCTCTTTGAGATTTAATGACTACGTTTCAATCCGTAACGATGTTGATGTTCATTAGACAATTGGTTTAATAAATTCATTAGAATTGATTTTTTGCAAATGTCATGCATTGCTAATATCGTCATAAACTCAACTACCATATAAATGTCAAAGCACATTGAAAGCATCTTTGATATCATCTGATGAAATTTTAATATATTCGCTTGTTCCTCTTCGATATTCAAATCCATCTTTAGTAAATTTCACTGGATCAGTGTTTTTAGGAATTTGATTGCAATCAAGAACATTAAGAATTCTAGTTTCTTTTTCAAATAACTTATCTATATCAAAATAGTACATGTTGTTTGCTGAATCTTTTTTAAAATTGTCTTTTTTATTAGAATCACCACCGAAAATATCAGACCCTTGTCCATAGCCATCGTCGTTGTATTCTTTGAAATTGTATAAAGCGTTTGCTTCTGGTAACATTTGTGCTTTAAATAACGATGTATCCATCGTATTAGTATCTTCAAGTTCAGTTGGATGGTTATATAACATAGAAATTGGGAAGATCGCTGGTAAAGTGCTATCAGCATTAGACTGAATCCCTTGAAATACTGGTAAATAATCGTATTTTAAATTGTTGGGATCATCAGTTGGCACAGAAGCCTGTGGAAAAGGTAAGAATGAATAAGTCGCAAATCCAATATATGCATTAGGACTAACGTTATGAATATTTTTATTAGAAAAAATATTGTCAATAGCTGGATCAATATAAGCGGCTCGTTGAGTACCAGCTTTAGTTGAAGCGATTTCTAGTTCATCATAGAGACTTGTACCAAATGTTTTACCAGTAGGTGGAGTATAAAAAGGGTGATCGGTAATGTCTGAACTAGAATTTTTTGTCGCTACATTCCATTTTAGTGATTTAGCTCATTGGTCTCGATCATAACCTGTAACATGGTTGGAAAAACTATTTCAGGCATTTGATTTTTTAACTTGTTTTTGAACAACTGAAATGTCATCAATTAAGTAATCTTTTTGCTGAAAGCTATGAGACTTTGTTGGATTGTAATATGAAAACGATGTGTCCCCTGGGTCAATTATGAATGGAATGGCAACTGTAGACTCACTGGAACCAATCGATAGTGGATAGAATGTATTTTGATAACCAGAATCTTTATGATCATAATTGTATTTTGCCGTCTCACCATTTGGATAAAAATCACTGAACGAAACATATGCTCCAAATGTAGACGCCTTAGATGGATTACTTGCATCTGATTCATTACCATTTCTAACAAAGTTTGGACTAATTGCTCCAGTTGGATTAGTAGTCCCCGTCAATAGTGGTGAACTATCACCGCCATTTAGTGAATAATTGAAAACACGATTTGTCGCACTATATCAATCAATTGCTTGAGTTACAATATTTTTTGGACTACCATCACTATCAGACTTTACTCCACCAAAATTATTTCAAGAATTTGTGGACAATGTTTCATTACCATAATTAACATAAGGCCCAGGACCATACATGTAGCTTGCTAATTGATAATTAATTGATGACTCACCAAATTTTGCACCAAAATTACCTTCACCTAAAAGGTTTACCGAATCATACAAAAATTCATAAAATTGTTTATTGTAGTCTTTGTTTGCTGGATCGTCTTTGCTGTAATGGTTAAATCCGCCATCAGTTCTACCA
>JAITPK010000071.1 GCA_031289475.1 Mycoplasmataceae bacterium
CTTATAAAATATTTCCTAACTTTGCCGACAATAGTGATGATTTAAATCACAATTTAAATTATTTAGCGACATATGCATCAGTTGATTTACTATATAACGATAATGCCACGCCTGGAAAATTGAAGTCTTTATCTACTACCGGTATTAAAGATGTAAATGGCGATGGGATAAGTGCCAGTGAACAAGGCGCGGCTAAATGTTTGTTTAGTTACCAATGAAACATCGTCAAAATAGACTTAAAACAATTAGCTGGTAAACACATTCATGATATTGTGATTAACTACGATATGGTTAGTCCAGATCTTAATGCTGAATACTATGGCGACAAACTTGTTAATCCTAACGAAACAACTAACAAAGTTATTGATGGATTCATTGATGACATTTCAATTCGCGATAAAATAAAAATTGATGAATCTTCTTTAACAAATTTTGTGGACACAAGAAGAGGCACTGATGGGCACACAGATTGATCAAGAGGATCAACGTTTCCTGCGACTGCTTTGCCACACGGGTTTAACTTCTACACACCATTAGAACATGCCAAGCAACTTGGTGAAGGTAATCCTGGCCCCGACTGGTTGTATGACTACAAAAAATTTAATAATGCAGATAATTTACCAACATTAAATGGCTTTGGTATTAGCCACGAACCAGCCCCATGAATGCATGATTACGATCAATTTTGCGTGATGCCACAAGTTGGGAATGTTGCTGTAAAAGCCAATGATCGAAGTTTAGCTTACAGTCACGATAATGAAATCGCACGACCTGATTATTATTCGGTTAATTTTGACAACGGCATTCGTGGTGAAATGGTGCCTGTTGATCATAGCGCTATTTTTCGGTTCACTTTTCCAACACAAGTTGATACTGGTAGGATAATTTTTGACTCATTGATAGATACAGGTGATAGCGATCGAGATGCTAAAAGTAAAGATTATTTTAATTTTCAAGACAACACTGTTTCTGGTTGAGTAGAAAATGGTGCTTGAGGGTCTGATAATTATCGCGGCGGGCAAACCAGAATGTTTATTTATGGCGAGTTCTCTGCAAACTTTACACATAGTTCCGCCGTAGGTGACCAAGGTAAAGACCGACAATATTGTATTTTTAATCTAAACAATAATCGCACTATAGAGTTTAAATTCGCTACATCATTTATTGGTTTAACTCAAGCACAACACAATTTGGATTTAGAAATCAAAAATGAACATTTAAGTTTTGATCAATTACATCAAAGAGCAACCGATACTTGAACAGATAAGCTTAAGGCAATTGATTTATCAAAGTCCAATGCGACTGAAGAACAAAAGAAAATTGTTTACTCTAACCTTTATCGCTTAAATTTATATCCAAATGAATCATTTGAAAATGTCAGTACAAAAACCGATCCAATTTATAAACATGTAAGTAGTGTATTACCAACCGAAGGTGATGCTACTAACACTGAAACAAATGCTCAAATTTTCGAAGGTAAAACTTATGTAAATAATGGATTCTGAGATACATATCGTACAGTTTGACCACTATATTGTATTTTGTATCCTGAATTCATTAACGAATTAATTGATGGATTTTTATATCAATATTTAGAAAATGGTTTTGTCTCTAGATGATCCGCACCTGGAGATACCGACTGTATGACTGGCACTTCTAGTGATTGTGCATTTGCTAATGCCTATGTCAATGGTACAGTAACCAACATTAACACCGCAATTAACATTTATAAATCCGGTTTAGCCGATTCATTTCAATATTCATCAGATCCAAACACCGGTCGCAAGGGAATCGGCCATTCAATGTATCGTGGATGAACAACATCTGATGACATCGATAATGGTGAAAACATGATCGATTGAGATTTTCAAAGTTGGATCAACGACTATGCCTTAGGGCAAATGGCAGTTAAATTATCATCTGATAGTAATTTGACAGATTCACTTGCAGAATTGGAAATTGGTCAAAACAAACAGCAGATTCGTGATACTGGTGAATATCTTTTAAAACGATCACAAAATTATGCCAATCTATTTGATAATAGCAACCCAAGCGCTACCGATCCAAATGAAAATGGTTTCTTTAGATCAAAAGATGACAATGGCAATTGGTATGATCACGAATCTGATGATCATTATGATGCAAGACAATGAGGTTATGAATACGTCGAAGCTAATGGATGAAATTTTGCCTTTACACCAGTTTATGACATTGATGGATTAATCGGTGTATATGGTGGTCAAAACGCTTTCATTAATAAATTAGACACTTTCTTTTCGATTCCTGAAACCGGTCAACATATGGGCGGGATTCCATCATCATGAGGTGTTTATTCATTTACAAGAGAGACTAGGGACCTAAGAATGGGACAACTAGTTATGAGCAATCAACCGGCTCACCATATCCCCTACATGTACGCCGAAGGTGGCAGACCAGCAAAAACCCAATTTTACACAAGAGAGATTTTACATCGTATGTTTACTGGTAGTGACATTGGTCAAGGTTATGTGGGTGATGAAGATAATGGTGAAATGTCATCATGATATACACTATCAATGCTTGGTCTATATGATCTAGCATTAGGCAAAAATCAATACGTGGTTACTTCGCCATTATTCAATGATGTAACCGTACATCGTGACAACGGTTACAAGATCACTATCAAAACCAATGATAATAGTGGTAACAACATCTATATTAAGTCAACAGAGCTAGATGGTAAGAGTTTAGATGAAGCTCATATTCAGTCATCTTCACTATTAAGAGGTAACCATTTAATTGAATATAAAATGAGCGGTTCTCCAACCACATGGGGTAATAAAACTATTAATGGAGAACAAAGAGATTTAACTAGTGACCAATGTATTGGCAACACATTATCTTACGCTGGTGGCACAATAAGAGATGTCGATAATCTAACGGATGGTAATTCACTAACCACTTCTATTTTTTCTGGATTTACAAATAACCAAGCAACGTTGACTTGAACCCCAGCAATATCTAAAAAAATTAACACACTTGGGTTAACGTCTGCTAATAGTTCGTTACAGATGAGTATTACAATTCAAGCGAGCCACAATGATAGTGATTACACCGATCTATTTGAATTGCAAACACAAAAAATCGATAATCCATTCGATACAAGGATTTATAGTTTTGTAAACAACACAGCATGAAAACATTACCGACTAATAATCACTTCAACCACTTCAACATGAGAATTGGCTGAAATTCAATTCATTTAATAATGTTTAATGGTCATTAATTGAATACCAACATTGTCTTCAATAAAAATTCGTAATAATTTAATTACAAAATTGAACTCTGTTTGGTATTTAGCCAGTTCTTCGATTTTGTCATTAAATAAATAATGGATTGTTTTGCTAGTTTCCAGATCAAATAATTTATCTTTTTGTCGATCAAAACACATATTACAAAGCATGCCGTAGTCTTTTAAAGAAATTGTTTTAATTTTATTATTGCCACATCTAACACAACGATTGACTTCAAGATTAATGCCTGATAGTCTGCAAAAGTCTCTCAAAATAATAAGCATTAATGTTTTTTCATCATAAGTGTTATTAACAATGAAATCTAAACAACGAGTATAGAATTCATAAGTGTTTTTCTTAGCGACATTAGTCTTGTCGACACACTCGTTTAATAAATTAAAAGATTCTAATGTTTCGTAATTTCAATCTAAAGCTTTAATTGATGTGACCTTCTTTAGCTTGCTTAATTTTTCTTCACTACGACTTTGAAAAATTTGGATTTCTAGATAACTACCAACGAATAAGCTTCGAGCGTTCTTGGAATCAATTTTTCGGCTCCCCATAGATATGCAAGGGATTTTTTTGCCTGAAGCAATTAAGAAAATTACGATTTCATCAAATGTTTGATATGGACTTTTCTTAATAAGATAGCCATGATAGATTGTTTCAGCCATGGTTATTTTTTATTACTATAGCCTATCTCTGACAATACTTTTTCGTTATTACGTCACTCGCTTTGGACTTTAACAAAAAGTTTTAAATTAATTTTAGTGTCAAAGATATCCAACAACTCTTTTCGAGCCATCGTACCAATTTTTTTAATCATTGAACCACCCTTACCAATGACAATCGGTTTCTGTGATTCTTTTTCAACCAAGATGATAGCCTGAATTGTTAATAACTTGGCAATATGATCATAGTTGTTGGACTCAATGTATACACCTGTGGCATATGGTAGTTCTTGTTTTGTATTAAAAATAATCTGTTCTCTAATGATTTCGCTAATTACGAAGTTATCGTTATCGTAAAGTTGTTCAAGTTTATTGCCTTGAGGAAGTATGTCGACAATTTTGTTTAGCAAAACATCTACGTTGCTTTGCTTTTTGCTAGAAATAACAACTGTTTCTAAAACGTTAATGTCGTTTTTGATTTGTGTTTCGTAATTAGTAATTTTGCTAACACTACTGACATCGGATTTAGTTAATACCAGAATTACTTTTTCCACTTCGTACTCTTTGAGCAACTTGATAATTTCTTTATCTTCATCATCAATTGGTCGCGTTAAATCAATGAATAACAAAACAACATCGGCAATTTTATAACTATTTTTGATTTGTGAATTTAAAAACAAGTCTAGTTTAAAGTTTGGCGCATGTCAACCGGGAGTATCCACAAACTGAATCTTGGTATCGTTGTAATCTAAAACAGCATGGATTTGGTTTCGTGTCGTTTGTGGTTTTGGGGATGTAATAGCCACCTTTCTTTTTAGAACGGTGTTCAAAAAAGTAGATTTACCTACATTTGGTTTTCCGGTAATTGCAACATAACCACTTTTCATATTAGCTTGCTCGATTAACTATATCAATGATATGTGGAATAAAAATAATTAAACCAACCGCCACTGCAGTAATTGCTAAAACTAATGTTGCGGCTGCGGACACATCTTTAATTTTTTTGGCATT
>JAITPK010000015.1 GCA_031289475.1 Mycoplasmataceae bacterium
GGCAATATGCCCACATGATTCAAAGTATGGTCAGAAACAGTGTATCAGAATCAACCACCAGCTTGATTTAAGACTTGATCAGAAACAGTGTACCAAAATCAACAACCGAATTGGTTTAAAGAATGGTCTGAAACAGAGTTTAAACCGTTGAAAGACCGTGTTGAAAAGATTATTAAACTTAACAATCTAAAAACTGAATAACTATTTTATAGACTGAACGATTCCGCCACCAAGACAAATGCTTTTTTGATAAAGTACAACAAATTGACCCGGTGTAACCGACAACGTTGGTTGATATGATAACACAACCGCGTTCTTGACTATCTTGAACATACCTTTTATTAATTTTTGTCGATGTCTAAAACGTAAGTTAATTTTTTTGTTCTTAGGTATACCATTAATCCAATTAAATTGAATAACTTTACAATTTATTGAAGTTAAATATTTTTGTTTATGTGATTCGTCACAGACAAAAAGAATGTTTTTCTTAATGTCTTTATTACACACAAAGTATTTTTTGGTTTGTCCTGACAAATTTAATCCTTTGTTTTGACCATATGTAAAAAATGCGATACCATCGTGTTTACCGATAATTTTATTTGTTGAAATGTTTACAATGTCACCATTTTCGTACGGTAAATAATTATTTAAAAAATCTTTGAACTTTCTTTCACCAATAAAACATATACCGGTAGAGTCTTTCTTGGATCAGTTAACTAACCCTTGTTCTTTTGCGATTTGTCGGACAGCGTCCTTGCTTATATTCCCAAGCGGAAAGACAACATGACTTAATTGGTTTTGATTTAACCAACACAAAAAGTATGTTTGGTCTTTATCTTGATCTTTAGACGTGATTAATGAATATCGTTTCCCAACTTGTTTGATATTCGCATAATGTCCCATTGCAATCTTGTCACAATTAAAATGTTTTTTGGCGTATGTAATAAATTCATCAAACTTAATATATTTATTACATAAAACATCGGGGTTTGGTGTTCTCCCGGCACGATATTCCTTTAACGTGTACTGAAACACTTTTTTTCAGTACTTATCGATAAACTCAGCACGATATATTTTAATGCCCAATTTTTTAGCAACGGCTTGTGCATCACTAAAGTCTTTTTGAACATTACACTGTTTGTCATCGTTTTGAACATGACCGCGGATATCGTTATTTAAATATGAATCTCAATTTTGCATAAATAAACCAATGACTTCATATCCTTGTTGTTGTAATAAATATGCACATACCGAAGAATCAACACCTCCGGACATACCTAAAACAATTCTTGGTTTTGAAAAGTTATTTTTCATTAGTTTCTAATTATATATAATTCGATATCAATTCAATTTATGGATAGTAAAAATAAAAAAGATCAAAAGCCTAAGAAAAGTATTACGAGTAAACTTTTCCCATTTTTTAAAACAGCGAATCCAATATTGACAGATGCTGATTTAGACAAGTTTGTATATCGAAGCGTTAGTGAAAAAAAGTTTAACTCTGGTGTGGTAAAGTTTTCACGTCTCTATGCTTTAAATAAAACATGAGTTAAATATTTATTAGCTTTTATTCTTGGACTAATTATGTCTATCGCCACTGTACTATTAGTTGAGGTTACCGGATTGTATACTGGTGGTTTTGCCGCTTGTTTGCAAGGTATCGCTCGTTTAGTTTACACGGCAATGATGAAACACGCTAGTGGCGATAATGCAGAATTAGTGGCTAACTATGTGTTCAATGGACTGTTTTGGGGCTTGTATCTTCTTCTTAATGTGCCATTAACAATCTTTGCATTTAAGAAAATTGGCAAATCGTTTGCGGGATTATCTTTAACATACCTAGTTACCTTACAACTTTTAGGATTTGTTTGAGGAACCATTCCCGGTATGCATAGTGTCCAAATATTTGGCGACACCTCAACTGTTAATGCTTATTTAGATAACTTTGGTGTTAAATCAATTATTTTTTCTCCAAATTGATTTCCTAATAATACACCTTCATCGCTTGTTCCGACTGATTATCCTTGGAGTCCTGCTGCATGAGCTAATGGCAGCACAACAGCAACCCACGACATCAAAACTGACGTTATTGTAGAAAATATAAGCAAAGCATTCTTGTTATTGGTATATGCAGTTATCTTCTCTGTTGTTTCAGCATTCTGTTACACCTTAATGTTCATCCTTGGTGGTTCAACTGCTGGTAGTGATTACTTAACAATTTATTGATCTCAAGAAAAAAATAAAAATGTGGGCAGTGTCTTTATTATCATCACTAGTGTTAGTATGCTGATTGGTATCATGATGGGTACATACGGGTCTGGGGCATTAATAGATCCAAAGCACTATGCCGGTTGACAATATTTCTTTAGTGCTAATCTATTCACATCATTTGTTTGAGTCTTATTAAATGGCGTCTTAATTGATAAATGATTCCCATGACATAAGCTAATCCGTGTTGAAGTTTATTCAAGCAATGTTGATAGTATTAATGCGAAACTAAAAACTGTAAAATATACTCACCCCGCAACATTAGTGTCTGCCCAAGGCGGTTATTCTGGACAGCAAACTAAAATGTTGCTAACAATTTGTATGGTAGTAGAACTACCACAATTAATTACGGTAATTCGTTCCGTAGATAAAGATTGTTTAATATCTTCCAGTTACATTGCCGACATTGATGGTCGAATGACAATGCAACGTCAAGCCTTTTAATGAACACTAAAGTAAAAGCCATTAATTTATTTGTAAAACATAAAAACTATGGTCGTAATCAAATTATCAATATAAAACAAATTCATAAAGGGTTTACTAATGTCTCCTACAAAGTAACCACCAAAGATAAACACATTTATCAAATTCGAATCGGTAACAACAAAGTTGTCCATCGAACCAACGAGCGCAATGTTTTGAACATCGTCGGTGGTCAGATGTATTTATATTTTGATGTCAAGTCAGGGAATGCGATTAAAAAATGAATCGTTGGTGTTAATCCATCGTTCCAACAAATTTGTTCCTCAACGTTTTTAAAGGCCTTTGCTAAGACTTTGTGCACATTACACACCACCAATATTAAAAATCATAAAATTCTGCAGCACGACTATCTAGATTGCTTAAAAAGAGCTAAGTTGCCACCACAGCATCGTGCCGTTTACTTGTCTTTAATCAAACAATATAAGAATCTCCCGTTGGTTTTATCACACAACGATCTTTCGGCTGATAACCTAATATACACGCCCGACCATCAAGTTACTTTTATTGATTATGAATGGAGCAGACTAAATAACCAATATTGGGATCTCGCTAACTTTATAAGGGAAGTAAATCTACCAATTAATAAAATTAAAGAATTAGCATCATACTTAAAGATTAAAAATATCAAAATTTTGATGGATTTTGTTTATTTATCTACCAACTATGCTTACCAATGGACATTTAATATGCCTTTGAATCCTAAAATAAAAAAATATCGTGCAATTGTTTTTAAAAAGATGACACGATACCTTGGTTTGATTGATTAAATACGTTCAATGTAAATATCTTTAACGGATTTATCGTTAGATGCAATCTCGGCTACATAAGGGCATGTTGCACTGAATTTAGCTTTGTTTTCGTGGATATACGACAACATCGCTTTATATAGTTTTGTTCCTAATCCTTGACCACGTTCGGCACTATCAACATAGGTACTAATAACACAATAAGTTGTGTCATCAATCTGTTGTAAGCGAATGTGTGAAGCGGCGTGCCCAACTAATACCAAATCAATGATTTGGTTGTTACGTTTTTCAATTCGATAGTCTTTGTTCATAATTACATTATATGTAAATAAAAAAATGCACCTTGCGATGCATTCATTATTTATTTCTTGTCAACAACAATTTTTTTAGATTTAACTTTGATAATATTTCTACTTATCAATATCAATATTGTAGCGACAACAGCTGTTCCTACAAAACAAATTGCAACTAGTGCCACCATTAATTTCCCACCAATTATTAGATGACCACCATCAACTAATCATGTAGAGAAATAAGTGTTCTCACTGTGAGGAACTGCGGAGCAACCAATAATGAATATAAATAATCAAATTGACATTAAGAAAATGGGAATTAAACGGAATGTGCTTTTCCAAGCCAATCCACATGGGTGAAATTTCTTATTGAAATGTCAACATATTGCTTGTAGTACAAGACCGACAACACCAAAAATCAAAATTAATAAACCGGTAATGTCAAATCCATATTGTTGTGTACCAACAAATATAGAAGTAGTAGATCAAAAACCAAAATCTTTGGCATTCTGTCCATAAGGAAATAAGACAATTGCACATGTGGCAATTGCAAACACTATTCAAAAGGCCATTGTAATAATCATCAAGATAGCAGGGGCGCTTACTTTATATTTTTTCTTTCCAATATCTACCTCAACGATGTGCGTTTTTGCAGGCGGGGGGGTTGTTGCTTTTTTTGTACTAGTCATAATTTCCTCTTTCTAAAATTATTTAAAATAATACCATAATTTTCGCTATTTTTTAATACAATATTAATCGTATAGTAAAAATCTATACAGCAACTTTTTGCAAAAAGGAAAAATAAAATGAAAAAAATGAAAATATTAGGATCGATTGCTGGCGGACTTGCTATTAGTGGCATTGCTGTCGGAGCGACTCTAGCTACAACTGCTTGTAGTAATCCATACAAAGATATTAAATTAACAGTCG
>JAITPK010000013.1 GCA_031289475.1 Mycoplasmataceae bacterium
AATAGTGGTCAAATGTTACAAATAAAAATATTTATAAAAAAAACTAAACACACGATAATTAATACCATGAACCGGTCCGTTGGTGAAGCGACTTAACACACGCCCCTCTCAAGGGCGCACTCAAGGGTTTGAATCCCTTACGGATCACCATTGCTGAATTAGTTTAATGGTAAAACAAGAGCATGGTAAGCTCTAGCTCCGAGTTCGATTCTCGGATCCAGCACCAGAAAAAACCCTCAATAGAGGGTTTTTAATTACTATGTTATTTTAATGTCAAACTTCTTTTTAAAAGTTTTCGATAATTTCTTTTTATTGTAGATACTTGCTAGCCCAGCAGTTGATGTTTCGCGATAACCTGCGTTCAATGCTCGCCCCGTTTCTAACATCGTTTCTAAAATATCATCATAGTTAAATAAAACTTTTATTTGCATTAATGATGTGTAGTTGGCAGCATCTAGTGCTCTAATGGCAGCAAATGCATTACGTTCAATGCAAGGGCTTTGTACATATCCCAAAACCGGATCACAAGTTAATCCTAAATGATGTTCTAGTGCCACTGATGCGGCTTGAAAAATTTGACTATTAGAAGATCCAATTAAATGACTATATGCAGCAGCAGCCATTGCACAAGCCACACCAACTTCTGCTTGACATCCACCTTCGGCACCAGCAATAGTAGCATTAGTTCTAGCGATGTTACCAATTAACCCCGCAACAGCTAACGCTTCAATAATTTTATTTTCACTCACTTTTAATGTGTCCTGGCTAAATTTTAAAATTGCTGGCAAAACACCACAAGCTCCACAAGTTGGTGCTGTTACAACTACACCGCCACTTGCATTAGTTTCACTAACAGCGAATGCATAAGCCATTAACAAAACATTTTTTTTATCAATGTGTCTTTTTTTCAAAGTATCAGCAGAAGCTTGAAAAAGAATTTGAGCTTTTCTCATTAATTTTAATTTACCTGGTAATACTCCTGAACCATCAAGACCGGACTTGATAGCACTTTGCATTACATTCCATACTTCATTCAAGTGTTTTCAAAATTCCTTACTTTCATAATGTTTAACATAATCAATTAATTCCCATTTGTTAGTTTTACACAAGTTAATTATTTCTTCACCATTTTTTTCTTTGTATAAAGAATTAACAGTATTAGTTGTAGTGTCACCTTCAATTTGAATTGCTCCTCCGCCAATGCTATAAAATCGATTACTTCCTAATACTTTACCATTTAGTGATGCTTCAAAATCCATAGTGTTGGGGTGTTTAATACTGGTTTCTCTAACGTTCCAAATAATTTCAGTTTTGATTGGGCTTAGTGTTTCTAATATTGCTTGATCAGTTAAATGTCCTTTACCTGTTAAAGCTAGTGACCCATAAAGGGTAACTTTGTATTTATCTGCATTATGATACACATTTTTAAAATATTTCGCCGCATTAGCTGGGCCCATTGTGTGGCTTGATGAAGGACCGTGTCCAATTTTGTAAAGTGTAATGATTGATTCCATAATTTTTAAAATAACTCTCCTTGCACATCAGTTAGATATTTATCTAGACCTGTAAAATGGTATTTATTAATGATATCTTGAAAACTCTGTTTATTCATCGCACGTTTTATAAATTTACTAATGTCTTTATCTGGTAATACGTTTAATTCAATCGTTGAAAGTTTTTTACACATAACGGCTGATTCTTTTGATTCATTAAATTTATTCCTCTGAGCTTCGCTTAATTCATGAATTGAGTCAAATATTTTTTCTAAACTACCATATTTCTTAATTAAATCAGCAGCTGTCTTTGGTCCAATTCCTTTAACGCCACAAAGATTATCACTACTATCGCCTGAAATACCTTTAAAGTCAATTACTTGTGCTGGCTGTAAACCAAAGAAAATATTGGCAAAGTTTTCGATTGTAACTTTTTGAATATCAGATATTCCTGTTTTAAACAAATTAACAATTGTATGACTATTAACTAATTGCAATAAATCTTTATCTGAACTGTATATTTCTACATCAATCTGTTGCTCATTCATTAGTTTAGCATAGCTACCAATGATATCATCGGCTTCAATCCCTGGTATGGATAATGTGGTAATACCAATGATGTCTATTGCTTCTTTAATTAAAGGTAATTGGGTTACCAAGTCTTCGGGCATTGGTTTGCGACCTGCTTTGTATTCTGCAAAAGTATCGTGTCTTAAAGTTTTCTTTTGATGATCCAAAGCCATTAAGACATAGTCATAATGATTTTCTCTTAATAATTTAAGTGTTATTAGTAACACAAGTTTTAAAGCGTTAACTGGTTGCAGATTGTGTTGTTTATAGAATGCTAGCTGATTACCTGTCGCGTAAAAAGCACGATAGATTAGTGAATTACCATCAATGACTAGTGCTTTTTTACTCATACTTGTATTCTTTCATTGACAATGCTTGAAAGCCTCGGTCAGTAGCTTTTATTGTAACAATAAAATAGTTGTTATTGATTAATAAACTTTTCACTTTATCATACACCCCAGGAAAAATAACCATCTCGACAATTTTAGTATCATCTTCAATCTTGGCAAAAGCCATCGACAATCCAGTTTTAGTTTTAATAGCTCGATGGCTAACAAGCATAACTAAACAATGAAAGACTTCACCATTTGTCCCATTGGCATCTATTAAGTTAACAATTTGGTATTCACTTTTATAAGATGACTTAATCTTCACAAGTGGATGTTCAACAAAAGAGATGCCCAATAGTTTGTATTGTTCTTCGTCCAATTGTGCTTTCATTTCTTTAGTCTCTTTAACTTCAGTTAAAACAGGTTTTATTAATGACTCACCAGAAGTAGTTGTTGTTTGTGATTTCTTATAAATTTCTTCCAAGTTAGTTAATAAATAATAACGTGATTTATTTTCTAATAAATTGTCAAATGCACCAACCTTGACTAATGATTCGACTGATTTAATACCAACACCATAATTAGCCAATGTAGTGATAGCGTGAATGTAATTATTAAATTTCTTTGATTTTAATGTATCACGGGCATTAATAATTTTGGTAATGGTTTCGTGACCAATACCTTTAATGGTATTAAAACCGATAATAATTTTTTTACCATCAATTCGAAAACTATATTCTGATTCATTAATATCCGGAGGTAAAACATTGATACCAATACCTCTAGCACTTTGCACATACAAAGCTACTTTGTCGGTACTATTTTCACTAGTGGAAAGTAAAACGGTAAAATACTCTAATGGGTAATGTACTTTTAAGTAAGCCATTCAATAACTGATGTATGAATATGCCAAAGAATGAGAATGGTTAAAACCATAATTGGCAAATTCATAAACGAAATCAAAGATTTTATT
>JAITPK010000005.1 GCA_031289475.1 Mycoplasmataceae bacterium
TCATCCTTGTAATATACTATATGGGCGAGCAATTGACCGCTGCGTGAATAACGTAGAGGAAAGTCCGTGCTTGCACAGGCTGCGATGCCTGTAGTGTTTCTGTAGGTTAAATAGATTCAACCTAGCATCCTTAACTTGATGACGGCCACTAATCACCTAAGTTCGCAAGAATATGGTGAAGCGTGCTAAAGTGCCACAGTGACGAATTAGTGAGAAATCACTAAGTGAAACGCGGTAAACCCCAGAAGCAAGAAACCTAAATTTCGGTAAGGGAACGGGTAATTAATAAACGAATTAATTACTTGATCAATAAGCAATTATTGGTAGACAAATGGTCAATATCAATTTCGCAAGAAGTTGACACAGAACACGGCTTATACTCGCAATAGTTAAAACAGATAAAAACCACGCATTCGGTTGTGTGGTTTTTTCTATTTTGATTATTTTTTCTTGGACTGATAAGCTTTTTTGAACATTACAAATTCAAGTATGACAAAAATTAAAGCAATTAAATCACCAACAACAAGACAATAACTAAAAAGTAAAATCCCAAACGCAATAGTTACAGTTACATCAAAGATACCAGCCTTTGCTAAAATCAAGATAACTGTATCAGTATTAGATATGATTGGCCCAACTATAGAAAACACAATAGCCAATATTACAAATTTTTTTAATTTACGATCAGGATTCATTTTTAAAATAAATGCACTTGCAATAATAGCAAAAACACAATATGTAAAAGAAAACACAAATGGCAAAATTAAAAAAGTAAGCGGAGCATCCTCACTACCATATGTTAGGGGAATCACATTAAAAATCACTGACAAACATATGAAAATGATAGAAGTAATTAATAATCCATAAATCGTTTTCATTTTATTAGTCAGGTTGCTATGACCTGATTGTTTTTGAGCTGATTTTATTTTTTGCATGCTTAAATTATATTACTTATACCAATTGCACTTAGACGATTTGTCACAAAACGATAAGTTGTCGGTGTATCGCCCATGCTAATATAATAGTGTTACTATTATGAGCGTACAAAAATCCATACCAATCAAATCATTAATTAAAAAATTTAATTTTGAAGTTTTATATAAAGGTAGCTCCCGTAATAAAATTCAAATTCCTAGTTTGAACCGAACAGGTGTTGAATTAGCATCTAAACACATCGTGTTTGAAAACATTATTTCTGCAGTGTTGTGAAGTGGCAATGAGAGTAAATTTTTATCCCAACTAAGCAAAAAGAAAGTATTGGAATCGATTAATAATGTCCTTGAATTAAAACCACCTGTAATTATCATTACTAAAGCTTTCCAACAAGTTGAACAGTTATTGAAATTAGCAAAGCATTATTCAACCACAATCATTTTTTCTCCAATGCCTTCTGCACAATTATATGTAACCGTGGCACAATGAATTAATGAGCAGATGGCTGAATATACAACCATTCATGGCACATTAGTAAGTGTATATGGTGTTGGTGTTTTATTACAAGGTGAATCTGGCGTTGGAAAATCTGAAGTCGCTTTGGAATTAGTAAGAAAAGGACACTTATTCATTGCTGACGATGCCGTTGATGTAACTAATTTAGCTGACCGTTTATATGGAAGACCTAATGCTATTGCCAATAAATTTATTGAAGTGCGTGGTCTTGGTATTCTTAACATCCCTCGCATGTTAGGAATTGAAAAAACACAAGACTCATCAGTTATTGATGTCGTTATTGAATTAGTGTTAGATGATAAAAAAACTATGCAATTTGAGCGTTTAGGTGATCATTTAAATGTGAAAGTTTTAGAAAAAGTACAAGTTCCATATTACAAATTGCCCATTACTCCGGGCCGTAAAATGTCTGATTTAATTGAAACTGCCGTTATTGATTTAAAACTAAAACAACATGGTTATAGTTCTGCAGAAGATTACATGGATAATTACGAAAAAGTACATCGCAAAAATGTTTAAAGATCGCAAAAGTGTAGGAATTTGATTAGGCTCAACACTACCCATTGCTGTGGTAGTCCCTCTTTTATTTTTTGTACTAATAACAACTCTATGTAGAGGTGCTTGAACACCAGAAGCATCGACAGCATTTTCGATTGGGTCACTAGAAGTTAAATGATATGGTATTTGCATACTAGGTGGTTTTCTGTGTGCAATAGCATTAGCTTGCCTTAAATTATGAAAACTTTATAAATGTCCAATTGATCCATTTTATTGATTTTGTTTATTAGGCATACCATTAGCAATTTTGGGAGCAAGATTTGGGAGTTATGTAATAGGTGATGCTAGTGCAAACGATCCGACTTGAAGTAATTTTTTTGATTTTAGAAGTGGCGGTCTTGCCATTGAGTGAGGTGTAATGTTTGTAGTGGCAGCAGCGCTTATTTGATTCCCATTAATTTTAAAAAGACCGAAATATCAAGTGCGTGACCTAACAACCGAACCAAATAAAGTTAGAAAAATTTCTATGTGAGTTTATGTTGACGCAATTGCTCCAGCTATTTTTATTGGTCAAGTGTTAGGTCGTTGAGGCAATTATATGAACCAAGAAGTGTATGGATCAATCATTTCAAGTGGTGGTTATAAAGACTTCATTACCAATTTGCTGCCATATATGCAAAATGGCGCCAATGTTTACCAACCATTATTTTTATACGAGGGCATCGCTAACTTTTTTGGATTAATTTTGATTTATTTTGTCGCAGAATTAATCCCCAAAAAAAGATGTGGTGATTTAGGATTATGTTATTTTCTATGATATGGTATCGTGCGAGCAGTAATGAACCCATTCCGCGACCAGACTTATGCTTTCAATGCAGTCTCAATTACAGTTTCTATTATTTGGGTTGTTGTCGCTATCGTTTTAATCATTCTTAACCATACCGTTTTAGTGAATATACGAAAATATAAAATTTCAAGCACACTTTTTACAAGAACAAAAATAGCATTTACATATAATCCCACAATTTCTTCTTTAGAACGAGCATCACTAAAAGGGAGAGAGTTATCATCGAATTTGATTCGTGAAACAAATACTGAACGAAGAGTTATTTTGAAAGAACTATTAGACAAAAATACAGGCAAAATAACTGCTCTCAATACAAAATTAGATAAACTTAACCAATTAAAAAATAATTTACGAATTAACTTTGTAAGAACCGATGATGAAACTTTATATTACCTTGGGAGGTAGCAAATGGCTTTAGAAACATTAACCGCTAGTGACGCAAACACATATGATATTTTAATAATAGGTGGTGGCCCCGCTGGTTTAACTGCCGCAATTTACGGATGTAAAGCTAATTTAAAGGTTGGTTTTATTGAAAGTGATGTACCCGGTGGAAAAATTGTCAACATTCAAAATATTACAAACTATCCTGGCATAAAGTCTATCTCTGGTGCTGATTTAGCTTTAAACATGTACACCCAAGCAACAGAATCTGGGGCGGCTTATCTTTATGGTAAAGTAACTGGTATCGTACAAAAAAATAATTATCATGTTGCCTTTTTAGAGAATGGTGTTAATTATTTTGCTAAAACTTTGATTATTGCCACAGGTACAACCGAGATTAAATTAAATGTTCCCGGTGAAGATGAATATAAAAATAAAGGTGTTTCCTACTGTGCAATTTGTGATGGCACATTAACTAAAGATAAAAATGTTGTTGTGTTTGGTGGCAATGACACTGCAATCAAAGATGCAGTCTATCTTTCTGGTATTGCAAAACAAGTGCATGTCATTTGTAAAGAAAATGAATTAAACGGAGAACAACCCTCCATTGATGCACTTAGAAAAACTAAAAACATTGATGTTATTTACAATGCAAGTTGTAATGCAATTAAAGGCAATGGGCACAATGTAACTAGTGTCGTAATTAATAATGCAAACAAATTAAGTGAAATACCAACTGACTATGTATTTGTATTCATCGGTTCTCACACTGGCAGTGATTTCCTATCTAATGTTAATAATATAGTCACCACCGATGGAATCATCATAACCGACCAACAAAAACAAACAAAAATTAAAGGTTTGTTTGCGGTTGGAGATATTACCAGAGGAATCTATCGTCAAATTACCACCGCGACAAGCGATGGCGCTATCGCCGCATTAAGTGCAATTAAATATATTAAAGAACAATATAAATAAATGAAACTCCAAACATTTAGCGAAAAAGTCAAGGACGAATTAAGTCATTACGAATACGAAGAAAATGCGATGAAGGCTATTCTTTCCTCTTTTGTCACGAATAGTTTAATTATTTCTTTTACAAATAAAGGTGAAGGCTGAAAGTTACATACCCAACTTTTATCCACCATTAAATTGATTAGTTATTTTTTTGAACATCTCTATAATGTGAAACACAATATTTCATTTACAGAAATCAGCAGACTAAATAATCGTCGTACTTATCGTTTGATAATTGATGGCAATTTCAAACAAATTGCTAACGATCTGCAGTTAAATTCTTTAACACCAAATAATATTCTAAAAACTATTGTAGATCAACGTGCTTATTTGGTCGGTGCCTTTTTAAGTGGCGGTAGCATTAATTCCATTGATAAAAGTGTTTATCATTTAGAAATACGTTCAAGCAAAATTAATTATTTACGCCTTGTCCAAAAGATTTTGGAAAAGTTTAATATTTCGATTTCGTTGTTAAAGCGAAGAAATAATTTTGTACTTTATATTAAAAAGGCAACTGATGTTTCTGATTTTTTAAAAATAATTGGTGCCAATAATGCGATGCAAGATCTTGAAGATAAAATTATCGCACGAGATTACTATGCCAATATCAAACGATTAAATAATTTAGACATGGCCAATCTAAATAAGACATCTTCTGCAGGCTTAAAACAAGTTAAAATGATTAAGGCTATCCGTTATTCTAATGATTTTAAAAATCAACCTGATAAATTTAGATTCTTTTGCACGTTAAGATTACAATATCCTGAAGCATCATTATCTGAAATGGTTAAAATTTTTCAAACCAAATATAAAATAACCATCACAAGAACAGGCATTAATCACTACGCGATGAAAATAAAAGAAATTTTTGATGCCATTAATAATTAAAGTTATTTAACAAGGTAGACTTTGTAGCTATTAAAATCTAATATTCTGTAGAACCTAGTTAGTTTTCTTCACTCACCAAACAAAATTATTTTTTTGGTAATATCTAATTTTTTGGCATATTGATATTGGAAGTTAGTGGCAGTAAAGTGTGTTGAAAAAAGAATGTGATTTTTACGATATTGATGATCTCAATTTATTTCCACAACCTGATAATTACTATTATTTAAAATGCTATTAAATTTCTTTTTGCTAATAAAATTTATGTTTAATTTTGTTTTAAATGAAGTGTCTAAAATTCGCTGTCTCATTGCAAGATAAATTATATGAATACAAAATCGTAAAGTTTATATAATTAGTGCTCAAAACATTATGGGTTGAATAAGTATTACATTATTAGTATTGTCGCTAGTCTGCTTGATTATTGGTCTTTTACTATCAGGATCAGGTTCTACTACGGGGCTAACGGCTTTAGCTGGTCAGGATTTAGAATTGTTCAAAAAGACTAAAGATCGTGGCTTTGTAAAAATTCTACAAATGGTGATGTTCATTTTAATGTTTATTATTTTTACAGTCGCCATTGTTGGTGCAATTACGAAAGCTTATTAATGAGCGATAAAAAATCTGTTCAATCGATAAAACAAGATGTGATCGATGTGGTTAGCAATGAACGTGGAAGACCAATTCCACTTGGTATTATTGTAAAAAAATTAGAAAGAGAATATAACGACCAAACTAATTTTAAAAATAATATTTATCGTGCCGCCGAGGAATTAATTCGCACCGGAGAACTAAAACAACTTAAATCAAAAAGCGTTATATTAGGTTATGTTAATGCTCCTGTTGATCTGAGCAAACTACAACAAGGACAGATTTCTATTAATAGTGGTGGCTCTGGTTTTATTACATTAGGAGAAAACCGTAAAGCTAGTTATTATGTATTTAAAACTAACTTGGGTGGTGCACTTGATGGTGATCAAGTAGAATTTGCTGAAATGCAAAAGCCTCCACGAGCAGATTTAAAAGATGCCGTTGTTACTAAAGTAATATCGCATGCTAAAGATTTCTATGTAGGCATTTTCCAAACTAATAAAGATGGTTCCTACAAAATCAAAGTTGATGATGAGAAATTTTATTTAGACATCAAGTTAGATTCCATTCAAGGATTGGTAAATGGTCAAAAGATTTTAATTCAAATCGCCAAATATGAAGGTAACGTTGCTTTTGGTTCTGTGAGTCGTGTAATTGGACATGTTGGCGATGTCGGTGTTGACATTCTTTCAATAGTTTATGACAATGGAGTCGAACCAGATTTTTCTGATCCAGTTTTAGATTATGCTAGAAAAATCAAGATTGAAATAGATGATTATCAAAGAAGTATTAGAAAAGACCTGACTAACTTACCAATTGTAACAATTGATCCAGCTACATCAAAAGACTTTGATGACGCAATTTATGCTAAGAAACTAGAAGACGGAAAATTTTTCTTATCTGTTTCTATTGCTGATGTAAGCCACTATGTTAGATTTAAATCAATTCTAGATGAGGAAGCTCTTAAACGAGGTTGTTCAATTTATCTAGTTGATCGTGTAATCCCAATGTTGCCGCATAATTTGTCTGATGATATTTGCTCTTTAAATCCAAATGTCGAAAGATTAACACTTACATGCGATATGAGAATTCGTACTAATGGTGAGATTGAAGACATTAAGGTTTACCCATCAATCATTAAATCGCATCGTCGTTTTAGTTATGATGAAGTTAACGCTTTCTTCAATAAAACTGATGATTTATCTACAGATAGTAACGAAGTTAAAACAATGTTGCTCGAATCATTAGAACTTCATCAAATTCTTGATAAAGCAAAAAAACAACGAGGCTATATAAATTTTGAAATACCTGAACCAATTATTGTGGTTAATGATAAATGCGTGCCAATTGAAATAAAAAAATATGAATCTGGCACTGCTCAACATATGATTGAGGATTTTATGGTGGCTGCCAATGAAGCCGTTACAATATATGCTGAAAAGCAAAAATGACCATTTGTTTATCGTGTTCATGACAAGCCAAGTGCTGATCGATTAAAAACATTTGCATTAGAGGCAAAAAAATTAGGATTTAAAATTAACACTGATATGGAAAATGTGCAACCCAAAGATGTCGCAAGATGAATTAGCGACAATGAAGATAACCCTAATTTAGACCTTATTAATATGATGCTTTTAAGAACGATGGCCAAGGCGGATTATGAAATCACAAATATCGGACATTTTGGTCTTGCATTAAAAGATTACACACATTTTACATCGCCAATTCGTAGATATCCCGATTTAATGGTGCATCGAATTTATTGAATGTGCGAATTTGAAAAAAATAAAATAAGTGAAGGCAGCCGAAAAGAGATGCAATCGCAGCTAGATACACAAGCAAATCTATCTTCTAAAAATGAACTACGTTCAATTAAGTGTGAACGTGATGTTGATGCAATGAAATTCGCCGAATACATGTCGCAACACATTGGAGAAGAATTTGATGGGCAAGTTACTTCGGTATCGCCATTTGGTGTATTTGTACAGCTACCAAATACAATCGAAGGATTAATTAAATTGGTTAATTTAAAAAATGATTTTTATTCATTCAACGATAAGACAAATGAGCTAATCGGTAAAAAAACAGGTTTACGTTTCTCTTTAGGCACAAAATTAAGAGTTAAAGTAATTACTGCCAACAAAGAAACACGCAAAATTGAATTTGAATTAGTTAAACACTTAGGCAATAGATAATAAAATATGAAACTTTTATTTCCTAATAAGAAAATAAGAATAAATTATCACGTTCTAGACACATATGAATGCGGTGTTTCTCTTAAAGGAACTGAAGTTAAATCATTAATTAAATCAAACGCAAGCATAGATGAGTCATTTGTAATTTTTAGAAACAATGAGGCATTTGTTTTAAATATGTATATCGCATCATTTGAACAAGGCAATATAAATAACGTCGATTCAACTAGAAAAAGAAAACTATTGTTACACAAATCTGAAATTTTAAAGATTGATCATCAAGCTAAAAAAGAAAGATTAGCAGTTGTGCCAACAAAAGTTTATTTAAATAATGGCATGATTAAAATGGAAATTGCATTGTGTAAATCTAAAAATGCCCGTGATAAAAGACAAGATATAAAAGTTAGAGATATTAAAAGGGAAGTAAAAAAATATTATTAAATGTAATTATTTTTTGGTTTCAATTCGATTGTAAATTGGTGTTGAATTTCCAATTTTATGATTATCCATTAATTCATAATTGGTTAATGAATGAAAATCTAGCATTTGTTTAGTTAGATTCATTTGTTCAACCATAGTTTTAGTGCCTCTTGTTAATATTGGTTGCAACAATGATGCAATGATTCTAATGGCGTTGCATAAACAAAATAAGAAATTATTTAAATGTTCTAATTTATTTTCTTTAGTTAAAACTCATGGCTTGGTTTCTTCTACATATTTATTGGCTAATTTAGCAAAATCCAAAATATTATGAATTAATTCGTTAATTTTATATGACTGGACACAATCTTCAACAGAGGTGATTAATTCTCTACCAGCATTTTCTAATTCAATTGACAAATTATCCATTGGAACATTGCCTTTTCTAATGACACCATTGTTATGCTTGGAAGCAATTCCAAGAAAACGAGAAACCAAATTACCGTAGGTGTTAGCAAGATCGGCATTGTAACATTCAATAAATAATTCATGACCAAATATGCCATCTCGTTCAATTGGCATTTCTTTCATTAAATAATATCGTAGTGCGTCACTGCCAAATTGCTGAATATACTCATTTGGATCAATTACATTGCCAAGCGATTTCGACATTTTACCTTGGTCTGTAATAATTCATCCATGAGAAATAACCTTAGAGGCCTGTCTAAGTTTTAAACAATGCAACATGATTGGTCAATAAATACAATGGAACCGTGTAATTTCCTTTGACATAAGGTGCACAATTTCAGTTTCAGGATCATTTCAATATTTTTGAAATAATTTATCATCTTTTTGTTTGTAACCCAATCCGGTTAAATAATTTAATAAGGCATCAATTCACACATAAATTTTGTGCTTTGGATTTTCTAAAACAGGAATCCCTCAATCAATGCTTGTTCTTGAAACTGATAAATCTTGCAATCCTTCATCAAGGAAACTATTGGTTAATTCATTAACACGTGTTTTCGGCATAATGAATGAAGGATTTTGTTCATAAAGTTGTTTAATTCATCCTTGGAATTCGCTCATTTTGAAAAAATATGACGGTTCTTTCTTAGTAGATAACTTATGACCAAGACGACATGCCAAACTGCCATCTGGACAAACAGACGCTTGAGTTTTTGTATAGTTCTCTTCGCAACTAACACAATATAGTCCTTCTCATTCTCCTAAATATATGTATCCAGACTTTTGTAATTCAGCGAATACTTCTTGAACTACTTTTTCATGTCTTGGTTCACTAGTTTGAATAAAAGAGTTGTAATTAATATCTAAATCTTTTCATAATTTTAAAAATATTTTGCTAATGTCATTTACAAAAACTCTTGGTTCTACACCAGCTTTTTGAGCGGCTTCGGCAATTTTTTGACCGTGCTCATCCATTCCTGTTTGCATAAAAGCATCGTAACCGACTAACGTTTTGTATCGACAAATCACATCGGCCATAATCGTTGAATATGCGTGACCAATGTGTGGTTTGCCAGATGGATAATAGATAGGAGTTGTAATATAAAATTTTTTAATGCTCATTTGTATTCACCGAATTTTGTGTTAATTATATTATTAGATATAATTATTTTAATTATTATCAAGGTGGTTGAGGAGTATCCGATGTTAAAAATCAACATTAAAAAAGGACATACATTCGGAGATGTGTTGCTTGTGCCGCAATATTCAGATGTAATTCCACGAGAAGTTTCCACAAAAACTAGATTAACTCGTAAATTGAATTTAAACATTCCGATTGTTTCTGCGGCAATGGATACAGTAACAGAAGACCGTATGGCAATCGCTTTGGCTTTAAGTGGTGGTATTGGATTTATTCATAAAAATTTAGCACCAAAAGATCAAGCTGCTCATGTTGCCAATGTAAAAAAACATAAAGTTAATTTTAAAGATTATCCAGATGCTAGCGTTGATGATGATAATAAATTATTAGTTGGTGCCGCCATCTCTATTGCCACCAATAATATTGAAAGAGCAAAATTGTTAATTGAATCTGGTGTTGATGTTTTAACAATTGATAGTGCACATGGTGATTCCATGAATGTAATTAATGCTGTTAAAATATTAAAAAAGAAATATCCAAATGTGCAATTGATTGCTGGTAACATCGCAACCGAATCTGGTGCAAAACATTTAATCGATGCTGGTGTAGATGGTTTAAAAGTTGGTATTGGCCCCGGTTCTATTTGCACTACACGTATTATTTCAGGAGTTGGTGTACCACAACTAACAGCAATCGCTGATGTATATAAAGTTGCTAGTCGCAAGAATATCCCCATTATTGCTGATGGTGGTATTCGTTATTCAGGAGATATTACTAAAGCCTTAGCTGCTGGAGCGGATTGTGTCATGCTTGGTAGTATGTTAGCAGCAACTGACGAGGCACCTGGAAAAATTATTGTGATTCATGGTAAAAAGTATAAATCATATGTTGGTATGGGGTCAATGGCCGCAATGAAACGTGGTTCAAGTGATCGTTATTTCCAAAATAATATGGACGCCTCTAAATTAGTGCCTGAAGGCGTTGAGGCATCATTACTTTATAAAGGAAGTGTAATTAGTATTATTTACCAACTAGTTGGTGGCTTGCGAAGTGGTATGGGTTACTGTGGTTCTAAAACAATTCCAATCTTGAAAAAGAAAGCCGAATTCGTGAAAATTACTATTTCTGGATTTAACGAATCACATGTTCACCACTTAGATTTCGTCAAAGAAGCACCTAACTATCATGGCAAATAAGATCTTAGTAATTGATTTTGGAAGCC
>JAITPK010000011.1 GCA_031289475.1 Mycoplasmataceae bacterium
GTTGTGTTATATATTATATATCATGCAAAAAAACAATTTATTTTACCAGGCGTATTAACATTAATTTCAATTATGGTTTATTTTACAGCCTATAATAGAGCAGCGTTCTTATCAATAATGCTCGTGTTAACATATTGGATAATAACAATTGTAGTCCCTAAAACAATAACTTTTTTTGAAAATAGTGCATATTACTTAATTAAAATTGGTATTTTTTTATTACCAATATCAATGTACTTGATGTCCTTCTTTTATAGCCCAAGTAACCCAATCTTAGTAGCAATTAGTTCTTTTTTGTCTGGTAGAATTCGCATGGGACACGAATATGTTATTGATTATGGTGTTAAACTTTTTGGTCAACAAATTCAACAAATCAGCCAATTTAGTTCTAATTTTAAAGGAGTTGAAATGGTTTTAGATAGTTTTTATCTAAAATTGATAATTCAATATGGAGCTATTATTACATTGATTTTTATTATTTATATTTGGACATTAGCTAGTAAGTTAAAAAATAAAAAACCGGAATTATTGGTTATTATGTTTTTTACATTGATTACACTGATGTTTGCAGATGTTGGATCACAAATTATATTTAGTTATATATTTATTATTGGGGTGCTTATGTTTGATGATAGATCCATTAAAATGATGACACCTAAAGGATGAAACTATGGATTCTCGCATAAATAATACAGCAAAAAATACGGCAGTTGCACTAGCCTATCAAATATTGACAATTTTTATGCGATTTTTCGCACAAACTATTTTTATCCACTCGTTGGGACAGACGTTTTTAGGATTGAATGGATTGTTTAATAACATTTTACAGGTCTTAGCTTTTTCTGAGTTAGGGATAGGGACGGCTATCACTTATTTTATGTATGAACCTTTGCGTGAAAAGAATGAAATAAAAATATCTGCTTATATGAATTTTTATCGCAAAGCATATATTATTATAGGGCTGTCTATTTTATCACTAGGTATGCTCATTACTCCGTGTTTAACCATTTTTATTTCAGGCAAGATTGAGCCAGAATATTATTTATATTTTGTGGTTTTTGTAATTAATTCAGCAAGTAGTTATTTTTTTGCCTATAAACGCAATTTATTAATAGCCGATCAAAGGAATTATATTAATAATTTTAATAATATTATTTTTTTAATTGCGCAAACCATTTTACAAATTTTGGTTTTAGTTATTCTAAAATCATACTTGGGATATTTATTAATTCAGTTTGTATGCGTATTAATATCCAATTTGCAAATATCAAAAAAAGTAGATGTCCTTTATCCATACTTACAAAATAACGAATTTATAAAATTAAAAAAAGAAGATACTAGAAAGATCATCAACAACACAAAAGAGATTGTTGGAGCGCGTATTGGCGGAATAGTATTGAATAGTACAGATAATATAGTTCTCTCCTCATTTGTTGGTTTAGGGATTGTGGGAGTGTATGCAAATTATTTGTTAATATTTAGTTCAGTAACTAGAATACTACAAAGTTTCACCAATTCAGTCATTGCCAGTGTTGGACATCTCGTAGCGGAAAAGAATACACAAAAATCATTACTTTTCTTCAACCGAATTTTATTCATTAATTTTGTTTTAGGTCTATTAACTAGTACGTTCTTTTTAGTTTTAATAAATCCATTTATAAAGCTTTGGATTGGACAAAATTATTTATTTGGAAATATTGTTGTGTTGATGTTGGCATTTCAGCTAGCCATCCAACAGTTAAGAGAAACAAATCAAATTTTTATGGCTGCACGTGGTGTTTATCGGTTTCAAGGTATAAAAAGTATAGCCATGTCTTTGGTTAATCTAACATTTTCTGTTGTTTTTGTGTATTTTTTCAAATTAGATGTATTGGGAGTTTTATTGGGAACAACGATTGCGTATTTCACCACGGATATTTGGTTTGATGTGCATCAGGATATAAAAAACGGCTTTAATCATCCGTGGGTAAAGGTTGCTATTAAAGAGTATGCATTAATAGCAATAATATTTGTTGCCTTAGTTATGATTACTTGGATTAGCATCCTAAACTTTGGTATCTTTACGTTCCCACTTAAAATTATTATCACAGCCATCATCGACATGTTCATAATTTTTGCGTTTTATAAAACACCTGAATTTAAATATGTACTAGAATTGTTTATTAAACTAATAAAAAGAATATTAAATAAATGAGTTAACTTGAAGCAGTGTTTTATAAGTGATGATATGTCATAATTTGTGGGGCATGCAAGTAGAAATGGGTTAGGAGAAATTTATGAAAATTGGAATTGATTTAACAGATTTACAGTCCGATAGTGCTACTCGAGGAATTGGGGAAGTTACCAAGCAAGTAACTAATAGATTGTTAGGTATGTTGGCCAAAAATAATGATGTAGATAAAGTATATTTATTTTTATATAAGGAAAATTCAAAGCAAGTCATTGAGTTATTTGACTACCCAGATAATTTAGAGTATGCCGTAGAATATTACGATAATTCTGAAAAAAAGAATACATTTTCAAAAAAAATATTTTCAGATTTGTTTAGGAAACGGGATCCGAGAATTGATCAATTGGACGTTTTTTTGAATTTTTCGTTATTTGGAATACTACCCAAAACACGTAATCAGTACTTAGTTTGGTATGATATGATACCGTACACGATGTATGAGGTCATTAAACAATATGCAAGGAGTTTTCCTGCGAACCAACTAAAAAAGAATAAGCTATTAATGGGCATTGGTAAAAAAATTACGTATTTTAAGTTGAAGAAGATTTTAAAAAGTGCCAAGCATATAATAGCTATTTCAGAGTCAACAAAGCAAGATATCTTAACAATGTATCCTCGCTTAAATAAGCCGGTGGATGTCGCGTTTTTAGGTGTAACGGATTTACCATCTAAACCAGTTATTAATGTAGACATAAAAGAATTGCCGAATAAACCCTACTTATTGTTCGTTGGAGGCGTTGATGCAAAGAGAGAATTAGTTCAGTTAGTTAAACAGTTCGAAAATTTAAAACAAGCACAGCATGACATTCAGTTAGTGTTTGCAGGAAAACATTTTAGTGAAATTGATAAAATTCCATTTGAAGATATAAAAGAGGCAATTAAAACCTCGCAATACAAAAGGGATATTATAACGTATGGTTATATTTCTGATGAATTTAAAGCTGAACTTTATAAAAACGCATTTATTTTTGTGTATCCAACTTTATATGAAGGCTTTGGGCTTCCTTTACTAGAAGCTATGTTGAACAAAACGCTTGTGTTAACTTATAACAACTCTTCACTTCCAGAGGTAGGAGGAAAACATGCGTTTTATGTGGATAATGGATTTGAAATGGCTTCTAAGCTAGATGAAATATTCAAAATTTCAGATGCTGAGCGTAAAACTAGAATTAATGATGCATACCAATATGCAAAACAATTTACATGGGATAAGACAGCTGAAAAGTTTTACGAAATATTAATGCAGTCTAAAAAAAGTGACGGTATAAATTAAATGAAATTAGGTATTGATTTAAAGGAGCTACAAAACGGTAATTCTGTTCGGGGAATTGGCGAGGTTACAAAACAAGTAACAAGCCGGTTAATACCATTATTATTAGCCAATAAATTTGTCGAAGAGATAAGCCTATATATTTATCCGAATGAAGCTACAGATGTTATTGCTTTATTAAATGTTTCGAGTGATCCGCGAATAGCTGTAAAATATTTTGATCCAGAATTAAACAACAAATCTCTACACGCAAAATTAAAGAGTGCGCTTCACTTGATTAATGAAAAAGAAATTGATGCATTAGATGTCTATTTAGCATATTCTTATGTTGGATATTTACCAAAGTCTGCCAATACGTATTTAGTTTGGTATGATGCTATCACATATAAATTATATGAATTAGACAAAAAATATACCACTAGATTTCCTTTCAATCAGTTGAAAAAATACCGACTGCTTATGAAGTTAGGAAAAGCACAAAAAAAATGGAAAATGACTAGTCAACTCAGTAAAGCTAATCATTTAATTTCAATTTCTGAATTTTCAAAAAAAGATTTGCAAAACACTTTCCAAAAAATAAACGCCCCGATTGATGTTGCCTTTTTAGGGGTTTCAGAAAATCCAGCCAAAACTTCCGGGACAAAGGAATACAAGGTAGAGGTACCTAAAAAAAAGTATCTATTATTTTTGGGAGGTACTGACGGTCGTCGGGACGTCACAACCCTAATTGAACAATTTAATAAAGTTAAACAAACACATGTTGATATGCAATTAGTTTTGGCTGGAAAATCATTTGAAAATGTGGACGCAATTGAACGTCAGGATATTAAAACGGCAATTCTAAATTCACCATTTAAAGATGATATCATCACCTATGGATATATCACGGATGAATTTAAGCAGGAGTTATATCAAAATGCTTTTGCAGTTGTCTATCCAACATTGTACGAAGGATTTGGGTTGCCAGTTTTAGAGGCTATGTTAGCTAAAACGTTAATTCTTACGTACAATAATTCGTCGCTGCCAGAAGTAGGCGGGGAACATGCGTTTTATGTAGATAATGGAAAACAAATTGCCACAAAGATTGAAGAAATGCTACAAATGACGCCTGATGAGCGCCAACAACATATTGATGCAGCTTATGAGTATGCAAAGCAATTTACATGGGATAAAACAGCTCAACGGTATTACGATATAATTATGAGCAATAAAGCTTAAGAAAAAAATGGAAAGTTGAAAATAACATGAAAATTGCAATCAATTCTGGTCAATTCTGCGACGTATAACGAAGCTGACAATATTACTACTCTGTTAGATGAAGTCGCAAAAAATGTAGTTCCATTCAACAAGCACAATTTTGAAATGTTTATTATTGATGATAATTCCCCCGATGGGACTAGCAGCATGGTGAAAGAATACGCTGCAACGCATCACTTCAATAATTTTAAGATTAGAACTATTGATCGGGCTGGTAAAGAAGGCTACGGTAAGGCTTATATTAATGGCTTTGCTGAAGTTTTAAAGGATCCAGCGGATTTTGATTATATTTTAACGATTGACGCTGATTTACAACATAATCCAAAGTACATTGCAGATTTTGTTGGAAAAGCAGAGCAAGGATTCGACTTCATTAATGCATCTCGCTATATTTTCGGGGGGGTACCCAACTGGAAGCTTAGTAGAAAACTATTAAGTATTGGCGGAAATATGTATACTAAATTATTTTTAGGATCAGACATTACCGATTATACCGGTGGGTATGTCATGTATTCTAAATGACTATTATGTTTTAGGTAGCGTAACAGCTAGTTTAATGACATTGCAACTAGCTGTTCAATAAATTAGAGTAACAAATATATCGTTTATGGGAGCATTTGGCACGTATAAGTGGTAAGGCTTGAAAAGCCTGACCATGGCTATCACAAATTTATTTTTTCAGCCTGTACTTTGTATATGTATTGAAAATGGGCATTACCGGCGTCATCTTAGGAACATTGATTTAATATTTTATTACAGATATTTGGTTTGATGTACTTTAAGTCATGCGTAATGGAATAAAGGGTTCATGGGTTAAATATGCGATCAAAGAATATTTGCTGAGTAGTATATTGTTGATCGTTATTGCTCTAGAATTACTGATTAATACGTTGTCTTTTGGCGTAATGTCCATCTTTGCTAAATTATTTTTGACAATAGTAGTTAATGGTACAGTTTTTATTGCATTTTACAAAACCGATGAATATACCTATACACTTAATCTAATCAAAGGATTTGTCTGGAGGAGCAAAGAGAGATGCTAATTGGAATTGATTTACAGGAATTACAGGGTGCTAGTGTAGTACGAGGTGTAGGGGAAGTTACAATACAACTGGTTAATCATCTTTTACCTTTATTTGCTGAAGACGAAAGGGTTAATACAGTTATCTTTTACTTGTATGAAGATAATTTTCAATCCGCTCTTAAATTAATTGAAATACCTAGTGAATTGAATTATGAAATCAAATTTTATAACGAAAATGCTCAAAATAGGCATAAATTAAGTCGTATAAAAAATGTCTTTATACCTCTTCCTGAAAAGAGCTTATTTGAGATAGATGCATTTTTAAATTTCAGTAATTTTGGGTATGTACCTAAAGCGAAAAACTCATTTATGGTTTGGTATGATATTATTTCATACGTTGGATTTGAAAATACCGTAAAAAAACAATCCAAGTTTCCTTTTAATATAATAAAGAAAAACCGCCTATTAATTAAATTAGGTAAAAATTATATGAAGTTGAGAATTAAAACAGTTGCCCAACGCGCACAGCATGTCATAGCAATTTCGCATTCTGCTAAATCAGATTTACTAATGTTAGTACCTAAATTAAAAGGAACCATAGATGTTGTACCACTTGGGGTTACGCAGGCTGATACTTGTAATGAAAATCAGGAGAATGGTGTGCTCCCTAGCGAACCGTATTTGTTGTTTTTGGGTGGAATTGATGCCAGACGGGAAATAGCGTCGTTAGTAAAACAATTTGAAATATTAAGAAGCCGTGGCTTTAATTTTAAATTAGTACTAGCTGGTAAGGCATTTGAAACTGTTGAAAAAATAAGTGTTCCAGAAGTAAAAAATGCAATATTGAATTCAGTGTTTAAACATGACATAGTAACCTTAGGATATATTTCAAATAGTTTCAAGACATCTCTATACAACCACGCATTTGCATTTGTATATCCAACTTTGTATGAAGGCTTTGGGCTTCCTGTATTGGAAGGTATGTTAGCTAGGACGCTGGTTTTAACATATGATAATTCATCTCTTCCTGAAGTGGGAGGGGAACATGTTTTTTATGTACACCAAAGTTCAGAAATAGCTGATAAACTTGAAGAGATGATAAGCTTGTCAGTGAATGATAGAAATGCGTGGTTGGATGCTAGTCAATTGCACGCCAAGCAGTTCACCTGGGAAAAAGCAGCGCATCAATACTTTGACCTAATAATGAATAATGAAGGATTAGACAATGCAGATTGGGATTGATTTAACACCGCTTCAGACATTGAGTGGTGTGAGGGGGATCGGCGAGGTTACAAAACAAGTAACACTTCGATTATTACCTATGTTTGAAAAAAATGAAAAAGTAGAACAAGTTGTTTTTTTTATGTATCAAGATGGGTATGAGCAAGTCTTGAATTTGATTTTAAAACCAACAAAACTAAAAACCAAAGTTGAATTTTTGGATCGACCAGTGAATAAAAAAAGCATTCTGGATAAAATCGGTGCATTAGTTTTACCAACTAGAGATGAACGAATATCAAAAATGGATGTGTATTTATCATTTTCATTCTTAAGTTTTTTACCAAACAAGGCGCATATCTACTTAGTTTGGCATGATTTGTTACCTCTAAAAATGTATGACTTATATATAAAAACTGACAACAGTCTAGCTGGTAAAATATTTAACTTAAATCCGCTGATGACCAAAATTGGTAAACATATAAAAAAGATTCAATTAAATTCCATTATTAACAAAGCAGAGGTGCTTATTGCAGATTCAGACTATACTCGAGATGATGTGATTAAGACCTTTAAAAACGTTAATCCAAGGGTTGAAGTTGCAAAATTGGGCGTTAGTACAATTACTGCAAAAACAAACGGAAGCCACGCTGGTGAACTTCCATTGGGTAAATACTTGCTTTATGTTGGAGGCGCAGATTCTAAAAGAGAAATTCATTTGTTAATTAAAGCTTTTGGAGAACTTAGAAATAACAATATTGATATTAAGTTAGTTTTAGCTGGTGGGGATTTTTATTCTGTTCATGAAATGAATAATTCACTCGTTAAGGAAGCAATATTAAATTCTGGATTTTATGACGATATTATCTTGTTTGGCTATATAACCGATGAGTTTAAACAAAAGTTATATAAAAACTCCTTCGCCTTTATTTACCCAACGTTGTTTGAAGGCTTTGGCCTCCCTGTTTTGGAGGCCATGCTATATAAAACTCTAATATTAACATACAACAATACTTCTTTACCCGAAGTTGGGCAAGACTATGCATTTTATGTTGACAATGGAAATCAAATGGCCGAACAAATCACTATAATGCTCGCTATGTCAGACGAAGAACGCTCACAACGGATCGAAGCTGCGTACAAATACGCCAGCCGATTTACATGGGATAAAACAGCTCAACGATATTATGAAATAATTATGAGCGATAAAGCATACGAAAAACTGGAAAGTTGAAAATGATATGAAAATTGCAATCAATTCTGCGACGTATAACGAAGCTGACAATATTACTACTCTGTTAGATGAAGTCGCAAAAAATGTAGTTCCATTCAACAAGCACAATTTTGAAATGTTTATTATTGA
>JAITPK010000028.1 GCA_031289475.1 Mycoplasmataceae bacterium
GGCAATATGCCCACATGATTCAAAGTATGGTCAGAAACAGTGTATCAGAATCAACCACCAGCTTGATTTAAGACTTGATCAGAAACAGTGTACCAAAATCAACAACCGAATTGGTTTAAGACTTGATCCGAGACTGAATTCAAATCAGTTAAAAATGACATATCCGATTTAAAAGTTAGAATGATAAATGTTGAAAACATTCTAGACTACAATACAAAAATTGGAATTCTAAAAAAGCCGGAATAATTTAAACACAAAAAGTCAATTAAAAAACCACCTTTGGTGGTTTTTATTTGGTGCACCATGAGGGATTCGAACCCACGACCCAATGATTAAGAGTCATTTGCTCTGCCGACTGAGCTAATGGTGCATTTATTAATATGTATTATACAAAGAGCGATTATAATAATAAGGACTTTATAAATAGAAAGAATATATGAAAAAGATAAAAATCGCATTAATTACTGTAGCTTCAGCCGCTGTACCGGCTGCCGCTATCGCTGTACCCTTAAGTCTAGCACAAGGACAAAGAGAACAAATTGCATTAACCGTTCCGCAAGGCCAAACATTGTCTATTGCCGGTGATAGTGTAACTATTAACGCCGATGTTAAATCACACAAACCAGTTGAATGACACCACGATAATGCACCTGCATCAATTCAATTTAGGGCATTTTCTGACTGTTTACAAATTTTAGCCACTCAGTCTATTACTGAAGATACTTCGTTTAATATTTGAGGTTCAGTTAATGGGACGGCATCTAATACCATTAGAATTTTCTTAGTACCGCAAGCTACTAGCGTGGAAACAAGCTTCGCTAACGGTATTGACTTTTTACAAAATCAAGAAAGTACAGTTACTATTGTTGCGACTTATGTTAATAAAATTGGACCAACAATTTGAAGCTGAAATACATTGCCAGCCAATGTTATAGTACAATCCAAAACAGATAACGAAATTCAATTTAAGACGACCAAGGATGTCTTGACTAGTGGCACATTTAATGTTACTGCTACGAACAACAAAATAAGCAGTAGTCCATTAATTGTGTCATTGATACCAGCGATTACCACCGTTTCGCTTTCATATAATAATACTGATGAAAACCCAACCCATGTCTTGTCTTTCGGTGGAACTAAAGTCGTAATTAAAGCGGATGTTGCTCATTCAAATACGTCAACTACATGAAGTTATACGTTACCTGCCGGGTTAGATGATGGCGAAGTTGAAGTCAAAGAAAATGACGATTACATTACATTCAAAATATTGGATGATAATATCAACGTTGATCAACCTAGTTTTTTGGTAAGAGCTACTAACAATACTGTCACAGCAACAATTAATGTTTATGTTCAAAAGGTTGATCAGAAAGATACGATTGTGGTCACATCAAATATAAACCCTTCTGGAATTGTTTGACAAAACATGACAGATTATGGGAACAATCCACACATTAAAACCCCTGCATGACAGAGTGGTAGTAGAATTTATACACCTAACTTTTTTGACGCTAACGGCACCCCAATTCCAGCTGGAAATGTTTCCAATATCACGTGAGATTATTCGAGCGAGGGTAACCCTACAACATTTATCTATAGTGCGCCAGGTGATGGTACTTTATCAATTACTTGACCGGAGGAATCATATTGAACATACGATGATCCTTGCGTTTTAAGATTGAATGTTTCTGCCGAAATCGAGGGTATAACCGAAACAGTCCATAATTATGTAGTTGTGAATATAGATTTTGGAACAATTACCGGCATCAAATGGAAAGATCATATGGAACCACCAACAGAATTGACTGGTGATAGTGGTAGCGCTTCCTTTTCAGCAGAAGTTTTTGGTCAAGGGAAACTTGATCAACAATGATACGATGTAGTTTGGATGCCTATTCAACCTGATGAACCTTTACCTCCTACATTATCAATTTCGGGAGTTGGGAAAGGACTCAACTATGAAGACTATACATTAACGTGACAGTATACTGGTCTAACCGATTTAGATTTAAACATCACAGTTCAAGCTGAAGCCAAGGATAGCAATCACTCCACAATACCGCATAGCATTCATATGACTTTTAAACAAACTACAGGAATATCAATCAAAGGAGAATCGACCGTTGTTACTAATCTCGGTCAAACCGGATCATCAGACTATACAGTTAAATACGAAGGTACTAGCACTGATCAGAAAACTGAATGAAAAGTCGAAGGAGGACCGGCCGGTGCATTTACGATTACATCACAAACAGACAATCCGGACCAACCAGCCACACTTTCTTGAGACCCAAGTAAAATAGCTGCGGCTGATTACAAGATTACAATCACCGCCACTTCTACAGCCAATCCGGCAGTTAATTGTTCTTATCCTGTGACAATCCACAATCGTGGTGTGGTTACTGGAATTAATATATCAGGTGGTACTTCAACAGGTCCTTGCAGTGCCAGCGTTTTAGGAACTAATGTAGACCAAGAAGTAACTTGATCAATTAGCGCTTCATACCAACTTTCAAGCGGTTGCAGTATGCAAGTATTCTTAACAAACATTACCGCCAATGCAGCGTTCATTACTTATAACGCCGATGGTTATGGTACAAGAATAGCGGTTTGAACTCTAACGGCTCGCTCAGTACAAGACAATTCTGTAATAAAAACAGTGAGTGGAAGTTTGGATGCTTCTAACTGACAACCTTAGATAGTTCTTCACTGCGAATTACTAGGTTCATCTCGAAAATTTAAGATTTGTTTAGATTCTTGTTTTGAGATGAACTTTTGTTTTGTGGCTTCAACAATTAATTCATCAAGATTACATAATGAATAAACGATACATTTATTCTTTTTAAAATTTTGAATACATGGTTTCATACCGTAATTAAAAATACTAACAACACCTAATACATTGATTTTATTTGTTCTTAATATTTTAACAACCTCTAAACACGAGTTGCCTGTTGATAATAAATCTTCAATTACAACCACAGGGCAACTTAGTTTTAATTCACCTTCGATGGCTTTAGCACGGCCGTGATCTTTCACTTTGGCTCGGACATATGCCATAGGCATATTTAATATTTTAGAAACATAAGCAGCATGAGGAATACCTGCAGTTGAAGTACCGACAATAGCTTTTACCTTAGGAAATTTTGATTTAATTAGCTTGGCTAACTCAGTTTCAATATAGTCTCTCGTTTTGGGATATGAAATAATTAAACGATTATCCGTGTAGATCGGTGAAATAATACCACTAGCTCACGTAAACGGTTTTGAAGGACGTAAGAATACAGCTTTTATTTTTAATAGTTCATTAGCAATTTTATTCATGTCTATTCTCCTATAAACTCTTTGCAAAACTTTTTATATTCTTTTAGTGGGTCTTTAGATTGAGTAATTGGACGACCAACAACAATGTAGTCTACTTTATAGGTGTGCGCCCCTCTCGGTGTGCACACACGAGATTGGTCGTTTTTTTCTTGGCTTATTCTAATGCCAGGGCTAACGGTAATTAAATTGTTGGAAATCTTTTCTTTAATATATTTAGATTCAAGTGCTGAACAAACTACACCATGAATACCAGATTCTAAAGCATTGACAGCATAATGGTTTACAACATCGGACAGTTTTCGATCAATTAGTAATTCGTTTTCTAACATTTCCTGGTTAGTGGATGTAAGCTGTGTCACTGCTAATAATTTAGTTGTAGTACCTTTAGTAGCTTTGATTGCAGCTTCCATCATCTTTGTTCCACCAGTAGCGTGAATAGTAATGAACTCTACCCCAAACGATACAAGACTTTTAATTCCTTGTTCAACGGTATTGGGGATATCGTGCAATTTCAAGTCAAGAAAAATACGGTAACCTTTGTCAACAAGATCACTAATAAATTTTTTACCAGTGGCATAGAATAACTGATAACCGATTTTTAAGAAAGGTTTTTCGTTTTTAAATAATTTAATAAATTTATTAAATTCATTTTCGCTTGCGAAGTCACAAGCAATGATTACATCTCTTTTCATTAAAGACATTATATTTTATGAATTAGTTGAAAAACCAATAATATCCTTAATATTTTTAATCTTATATTTTTTCATGACTACCGGTAACTCTGCAATTATTTTTTGACAAGCATAAGGGTCGATTAGATTTTCTGAACCCACTTGTACGGCGTTTGCACCAGCATACATTAATTCAATTACATCAGAAGCATTACTTACACCGCCACAACCAATAATCGGGATTTTAACGGCCTTTCTGCATAAGTAGATGGCTCGAACGGCGATGGGTTTAATTGCAGGGCCACTCATACCACCAACTTTATTTGCCATAATTGGCTTACCTGATAATAAATCAATACGCATACCAGGCATAGTGTTAATTAAAACCAAACCGTCAGCACCACTGTCTTCACAAACTTTTGCCATTTGTACAATGTCGGTTACTCTTGGTGATAATTTAATATAGATCGGTTTTTTTGCAATTTTCTTAATAGTTTTTATTAAAATGGCCAGTGCTCTAGGATCTTCATCAAATTTCATACAACCCTTCTCGATATTAGGACAACTAACATTTATTTCATAAATTGCAATGATAGTTTGACTATTAAGTTTTTTAATGACTTCAACATATCCTTCAATGTCGGTGGCTGCCACATTAGCGATGACTTTTTTATGAAAAACTTTTCCAAGGTGTTTAAGTTCATATTGAATTGCGTGATCAACCCCAGCATTTTGTAAACCGATGGAATTAATCATACCGTGGTTGATTTCACAAATTCTTGGTAAAGGATTACCATATCGTGCTGTTGGAGTAATAGCCTTTAGGCTAATTGAACCAAGAATATTAATGTCGTAATATTCATTATGGTCAAATCCAAAACCAAACGTTCCACTAGCAGGGATGATAGGATTATCTAGGGTTCAATTGCCTAATTTTACTTGTAATGTTTTGTTTATCATAATAAATCCTCGCCATAAAATATGGGGCCATCTTTACAAATTCTTTGATTGCCGTTTTTTGTTTTGATAGAACAACCCATGCAAGCACCAAAACCACAGCCCATACGCTCATCTAAAGATAATTGTCCTTGTTTATTATTTTTTGATAAAGCTTTTAACATGTTGGTAGAACCACAAGCATAATAATATTTATTGTTTAAACGATGTTTATTGATAATTTGCACCACATTACCTTTTTCACCGTATGAACCATCGTCTGTACAAAAATATGCACTGTTACACAACGCTTTAATTTCTTTTATATAAGCAACATTAGCCTTTGTTGGGAAGCCGGCAACAAAATCAAAATTAATTTTTTGTTTCTTGAATTCTCTTGCTAGACAAACAATTGGACCTAAACCACTACCACCTGAAACTAACAGTGGAACACCATATTGTTTTTTATAAATAAAGTAATTTCCTAAATCAATTAATATATTGAGTGATTCACCAATTTGCATTTTTGATAAGGCAAGGGTTCCTTCGCCAACTAATTCATATATGAAAGTGAAAGATTTATTAGAATAATCACAAACAGCCATTGGTCTTCGCAAATAAAAACCTGGCACTTTTACATTAAAAAACTTTCCAGGCTTAATTCATGAGGTGTTTGAACAACTAACTGTTAGTTCAAACACTTTAGTGTTTAATTGTCGGTTTTGAATAATTTTGCAATCGATTGTTTTAACCATACTATTTCTCATAAATAATTTTACCACCACAAATCGTAAATTTCGTTTCACCATAAACTGTTTGCTTATCGAACGGAGTACTATGACCTTTAGATAAGAACTGCTTGGAATCAATAGTTCATTTCTTATTTAAATCAAAGATAGATAGATCAGCAACTTCACCAATTTTGATTACACCACCATTTAGTTTAAAAATTCTAGCGGGATTAAAACTCATTAGATTTATTAATTTACCAAAAGGAATAATTTGATTCTTTACAAAATGTGTATACATCAAAGCAAAACTTATTTCCAATCCAACTATACCGTTGGCACTATGCGCCAATCCTTTTGATTTCTCTTCTTTACTATGTGGTGCATGATCAGTTACGATGATGTCAATAGTCCCATCTTTAATTGCTTTATTCAAAGAATGTTGATCATGAATAGATGCAATTGGAGGGTTCATCTTATATGCACCACAATCCTTGATTATTTTATTATTGAGTAATAGATGATGCGGTGTTACTTCACAAGTAATGTATTTGGCTTGACGTTTTGCTTTTTTAATTAAGTCGATGCTTTCTTTTGTGGAAACGTGGCAAACATGAAATTGACATTTAGTTTTTAATGATAGTTTTAAATCTCGTTCAACTTCGCTATATTCGATAGCATTGCCGATTTTAGATAAATCTTCGCAGTGTGCGACGATTGGTTTAGAAACTTTTTTAGCCTCTTGCATTGCTTGTTGCATTAGTAGTAATGATTTAACACCAACACCATCATCACTAAAAGCAAAACAATGTTTTGCTAGTGTAGGAATATTTACAAGTTCTTTGCCGGCTTGTTCTTTAGAAATTGAAACATAAGGTAATACATTAATTTTGGCTTTTGTTTTAATTAATTTTTGTAATTGGTTCAAATGCAAAGTACTATCAATAACCGGTTTAGTATTAGGCATACAACATACCGTGGTAAAACCGCCTTTAGCAGCCGACGCTGTTCCTGTAGCTATGGTTTCTTTATATTCATATCCTGGTTCTCTTAAGTGGACATGGATGTCAATCAACCCAGGAATGATGGTCAACCCAGAAGCGTTGATTGTTTTGTCTACCTTTGCATTGATGTGTTTGTTAATTTTTATAATCTTATTGTTACATATTAAAATATCTAATTTTTGAATCTTGTTTTTGTATCAAATTTTTCCAGATTTAATAAGCAATTGCATTATTTCTTTAGCACCCTATCTAAAACAGCCATACGAACAAACACACCATTTTGTATTTGTTTAAAAATACGAGACTTCGAACACTCGACAATAGCATCATCAATTTCCACGTTACGATTTACGGGTGCTGGATGAATAATAATGGCATGCGGTTTCATTAAACCAAATCGTTTTTTAGTTAAACCAAATTTATCGTTATATTCCTTTGCACTCATGGTCGATTTTGTAGTGTGACGCTCATTTTGAATGCGTAGCATATTAACAACATCGGCTTGTTTTAAACCTGTTTCAAAATCGACATAAGTGTATTGTTTGTCTTGGAATTGCTTTGGCGCACTCACTAATACCGTCATTCCCAAACGTTTCATTACAGCGATATTAGAATGAGCCACACGAGAGTGAACAATATCACCAACAATCAAAGCAGTTAAACCTTTGAAATTATGAAATTCTTGTTTAATTGTGAGCAAGTCTAATAATGTTTGAGTAGGGTGATCTAAACTACCATCACCAGCATTGATTAAAGGAACTTTTATATTGGTTAGCTCTTTATATCATTCATTTTGTAAACTTCGAATAACGATCGCATCAACGCCAAACATTTCAAATGTTCTCACGGTGTCGTAAAAAGTTTCGCCTTTAACTAATGAAGAAGAACCAGGTGAAAAATCAATTGGACGGCATCCTAATTTATACTCAGCGGTTACAAAACTATAATGGGTTCTTGTAGAGGGCTCAAAGAATAAATTAGCGACAATTTTATTGTTATGGTTGACAACTATCTTGCCATCTTTGATACTTTGCGATTGATTTAGAATGTCATTAATCTCTTCAACACTTAGATCGCTAATTCTTAATAAATTTTTACCCATTATGTTTTACCTATATATGTTATATTATGTAAATAATAAAAATCGATAAAAAATGGTAGTCGAAAAGTCGACAATAACCGCGATATAATGTAGAAAATATGAATAAAAAACTTAGCAATAGTAAAAATCAATTTTTATTAGACGTTATTAAATCAGTTGTCACTCCAACTTATGGGTGTACTGAAATTGGGATTGTTGCTTTGGTTTCTAGTGTTGCTGCAGAGCATCTTCCACACGAGGTGGTATCCGCCACACTATATGTATCGACATACATTTATCGTAATGATGCTAATGTTGGTGTACCAAATATGGGGCAAGTTGGAATTGAAGCCATTGCCACCGCTGGATTTTTAGTAAAACATTCTAATAAGAAACTAGCGGTTTTAGAAGGTATTACTAAACCGCAAGTAACTAAGGCAATTCAAATGGCTAAAAACGGTATGGTGAAAGTTGTTGTTGAAAAATACGTGAATCCGGTTTTTGTAAAAATCATTGCCAAAGATCGAAAAGGTAATGTCTGCGATGTCGCAATTGAAGGTAAACATGATCGTATTCGTTACGTACATTTAAATAAAAAACTAGTTATTGATAATCAACTGGTCAAAAACCGCGTTGTTAAATTTAAATACAATGTTGCCGAAATATCATTACACGACATTTGTGAGTCTGTTAGTCACATGAGTATTAAAGACTTAGAGTTTTTAATCGAAGGCATTACTATGAACGATGAAATATTGAAGGCTGGTATTAAGAAGACTCACAAACAAATCATAGCCATGAGCGACAAAAATACTGATGGATGAGAAAGTGTCGTACTTGATGATTTAACAGCTAGTATTGCTGCCAGAATGGAAGGGTGCCCATTACCCGTAATGGCTTCTAATGATAGCGGGGATCATGGATTAACAATTAGCGTGCCACAATTTGCTTACAATCATGTGATGAAAACTACCAAACTAAAAATGTTGCAATCTATCGGATTAGCGCATTTGCTTTGTTGAAAAATTAAAAAGAACATTGGTAGCCTGTCAGCATATTGCGGGTCCATCGTGGCGGCGGTAACATCGTCAATTTGTGGAATTGCTTACCAACGCGGCAACACAGAACACCAGATTAATGACTTGATTAATTTGTGCATATGTTCTTTCGCTGGTGCCATTTGTGATGGTGCCAAATTAAGCTGTGCTTGGAAAATTGGGGCATCGTATTTAAGCGCCTTTGGAGCGTTGAGAATTGTCGAAAAAAACGGTAAGCTTCCACACAACGAAGGTATCGTTAGTAAAGATGCCTTCCGAACTATTAACGATCTAGGTATGATTTCACAAACGGTGCGCGATGTTACCAATTCTGTGATCGTTGATGTTGTTAGTAAAACAATACGTAATCGGTAGCAAGAGAGAGCGATAGTTAAAGTTTTTACGCCGGGGGGGGTATAATTTTTAATATATATTAGGAGAAAATATGGATACAAGTGAAATAGCAAATAAAAGAACCCAACACCAAGGTAAAAATAAGAAAAAATGATTAATTGCCTTGTCAATAGTTGGCACCGCAGTCATAATGGCGGGAGCCGGTATTGGTGTTGGCTATGCAATTTGAAACAAAAATGAAATTGATAGACACTATGCCGTTTAATATAAAAATGAAAATAATAAGCTTGAAAATGTTGGGGATATTGTTGGAGTGGAAATTAAATTTGAAAAAAAACAACCAAAGGCCACAAAAGATTTAGATACTACGCACATTATCGTTAAAGCATTGGCATCAACAGAAAGAAACCTTTTTGTAGAAAGTCAAACCCTTTCATTTTGCGATGAGGATGGCACAACTAACCACATGCACAATTCTTTGAATTATTCAAATTATTTATATTTCAACGACACAGATGTCAATTTCTTCTACATAAAATTAAATAGTCCCAGTCAGCTATCAGATATTTCTTATCTAATTAAATTAGATATTGATGTCTTTTTTGATAATCATGCAAGTTCCCAAGTTCAAAGCGATTTTTATGTAAATTTAATTACGCCTTTTGCCACATCACCAGATCCAACGGCTTATGTTGTTCGTAATAAACGGTATGAACTTGAAGACATCGCAGATGCAAACGCCGGTAATATTGATGGAATGAAGGAACAATTCATTAATAACTTAGTTTCTGCGACAGAATTTAATAATTTGCCTATAGCTCAAACAAAAATTGATATATCAAATTTAACCTACTATCAATCATTGGATCAATTGCATAAGTATGACAACGCAGAATCGATTGTTTTAATATTACTTTTGGACTATTTTTATACTTGAACAAAAGCAACAACACCTGACGTTGAAGAATATACTTTGTTTGCTTTGGATATTTACAATGTTACAAAATTGGGTGTTGATGCAGAAACTGACGCTCAATTGTTTAATATATATTTTACCGATTGAGGATCTGTGGGAGGTTGAGAATATCCTGACACTAGTTTTATGGCAGTTGAACAAAATTTCTCATCAGCATACCAATGGCCAATAGAATGGGCGCTCAGACTTAACATGCAAACAGGTGCCTATGGTGAGAACGAAACAGGGTATTTGGAAATTGAAGATCAAAGTTTTTGTAACGATGTTCTTAAAGTCATTTATAAAGACGTCGTTCAAGATGGCAAATGACCAACTTCATGAAATTAATATTTCGTCATTAATAGACTCTATCTATAAATAAAAAATCACCGCATAGGTGATTTTTTTCTGGTGCCGACTATCGGAATCGAACCAACAACCTACTGATTACAAGTCAGTTGCTCTGCCTATTGAGCTAAGTCGGCATTTAATGCGAGTAATTATATATTATTCAC
>JAITPK010000042.1 GCA_031289475.1 Mycoplasmataceae bacterium
GAACCAGTAGAATCTGAAGAAACAGAAGAAGACTTAGATGTCAAAACTAGTCTTGAAAAAACTAAAACTGATGAAGAGGAAGAATAAATATGAATTCACGTTTAGTTAATATGAATGAAATGTTAAAAGACGCACACGATGGTAAATATGCTGTTGCTCATATTAACATTAACAATCTAGAATGAATTAAAGGCGTGCTAAGTGCCGCACAAGAAACTAACACTCCTGTAATTCTTGGCGTATCTGAGGGTGCCGCTAAATATATGTGTGGTTTTAAAAATGTGGTTGACATGGTAAATAATGTTTTAAATACTATGAATATTTCACAGCCTGTAGCTTTGCATCTAGACCACGGTACATTTGAAGGAGCAAAAGCTGCGTTAGCTGCTGGCTTTAGTTCTGTAATGTACGATGGTTCGCATTTACCGTTTGAACAAAATATAAACGAAACTAAAGAAATACTTGCTATTGCTCAAAAGCAAAATGCTTCTGTAGAAGCTGAAGTTGGTGCTATTGGTGGTGAAGAAGATGGTAAAAAATCTGGTGGTGAATTAGCCGACATTGATCAATGTAGTAAAATTGCTCAATTACCAATTTCTTGTCTAGCTGCCGGTATTGGTAACATTCATGGAATTTATCCAGCTGATTGAAAAGGATTAAATTTAGAACAACTAAAGAAAATTCATGACGCTACTAATGGTAAACCATTAGTGTTACATGGTGGCACCGGTATTCCTGATGCAATGGTACAAGACGCGATTAAATTAGGTATTTGTAAAGTGAATGTAAACACCGAACTTCAATTAGTATTTGCTGAAGCGACTAGAAAATATATTGAAGCCGGTAAAGACACTGATACTAAATCCAAAGGTTTTGATCCTCGTAAATTACTAAAGCCGGGTGTGGAAGCAATTAAAGATAAATGTATTGAAAAATTTACAGTCTTCGGTAGCAGCGGTAAAGCATAATTAAAATCTATGGGACTATCGGCTGGTATTGTTGGACTACCTAACGTTGGTAAATCAACATTATTTAATACTATTACCAACTCATCAGTAGAGGCTGCAAATTATCCGTTTGCTACAATTGAACCCAATGTTGGTGTTGTTAAAGTACCAGATCATCGCTTGTATGATTTAGCTAATTTAATTCAACCAGATAAAATTACACCAGCAATTTGTACATTTGTAGACATTGCTGGTTTAGTCAAAGGTGCCAGTAAAGGTGAAGGGCTTGGTAATAAGTTTTTAGCCAACATTCGTGAAGTAGATGCTATTTGTCATGTTGTGCGTTGTTTTGATGACAAGCAAATCACTCATGTCTATGACCAAGTCGACCCCGTTAGAGATGCTGAAGTCATCAATTATGAATTAATATTGGCTGATTGAGAAACCATTGAAAAAAGATTTTCAAAAGTTGTAGCAAAATCTAAGTCTGGTGATAAGCAAGCCGCAGTTGAAGAAAAAATTTGTCGTGAAATTATGACAGCTTTAAAATCAAATCAGTTTGCTAAAACCGTCAGTATGAACGAAGAAGAATTTGGTTTTGTTAAAAATTACAATCTATTAACAATGAAGCCCGTGCTTTATATTGCGAATGTAAACGAGGATGATGTTGCGAATCCAGAAAGCAATATCCATTTTCAAAAATTAAAACAATTCGTTTCATCTAATGGTAATGATCAAGTAGTAGCAATATCAGCCAATATTGAAAATGAAATATCTAAACTTAGCGAAGCAGACAAGCAAAGTTTCATGAACGATCTTGGTATTAAAGAACCAGGATTAGATCGTTTAATTAAAATGACATATAAATTATTAAATCTTTGTACCTATTTCACATTTGGTAAATCTGAAACTAAAGCTTGAACTTTTAAAAAAGGTATGACTGCCCCACAATGTGCCGGAATTATCCACACTGATTTTGAAAAGGGTTTTATTCGTGTTGAGGTTATAGATTGAAAAGATTTAATCCAATATAAAACCGAAACACTTGTGAAAGAAAATGGTAAACTAAGAACAGAGGGGAAAGGATACATTATGCAGGATGGCGATGTTTGTCATTTCCGGTTTAATGTGTAATACATAATATGAAATCTTTAGACATAATGACATTAGCTGAATTACAGCAAAAATTAGAAACGATTGAAATCCAATTGAAACTTTTGTTATCTTCTTATAAAGATTATGTGAAAAAATTCTTAAATTGAGAATCCGATGATGTTAAAAAGAAAGACAAAAAAACTTTACAACCGTTAACAAACGATTTCAAATTAATTATGGATACCCTACTTCACTACTGCGATGATATTGCAAGAGTAGTATCAGCTGTGGATAAATTAGTAGAAAAAGTAGCCATCTCCAAAAACCACTCAATGATGAAAGCAATGGAACCTAATTTATTTAAAATTGATGAAGTGCTATTACGTTGCAATACCAACATTTATTTAATCGAAGAATCTAGCGCCCACATCTATAAAGGTTTAGGAATACCAATTCCACCAAAGAAATTATTAAATTAGGAGAGTAATTATGAATAAGCAATGTATGTTAATAATTGGATCACAATACGGTGATGAAGGTAAAGGTAAATTTACTGATATCTTGGCCGATGAATATGATTACATCGTAAGATTCCAAGGCGGAGATAATGCCGGTCACTCAATCGTTATCGATGGTGTTAAATATAAACTGCGTCTTATCCCATCTGGAATCTTTAAGAAAAACAAGCGTGTCGTTATTGGACATGGTGTTGTTGTTAACCCCAAAACATTACTTCGTGAAATCGAATATTTAAAAACAAATCATTTTGATGTTAAGGGACGTTTGTTTGTTTCTAACCGTGCGCATATTATTACCGACTACCATATCGCCATTGATAAATATTATGAAGATTTAAAAGGCGACAATAAAGTAGGCACAACGCTTTGTGGTATTGGTCCTTGTTACTCAGATAAGATCCAAAGGGTTGGTGTACGTGTTGCAGATCTATTAGACAAAAATGAATTAAAAGCTAAGATTAGTCTTTCACTACAAACCAAAATAGATATCGCTAACAAAATTGGTTTTAGTATGAAGGATGTAAATAGACTAGTTGATGAATATTATGATCTTGGTCAAAAAATTAAACCTTATATTAGTAATACTATTGATTTATTAAACGACGCTTACAAACAAGGTAAAAAAATATTGTTCGAAGGCGCACAGGGAACTTTTTTAGATATTGACATGGGAACATATCCTTATGTTACATCTTCATCTACTGTGGCTGGTGTGTCCAGTGGTAGTGGTATTAGTGTAACTAAGATTCATGGCGTATTAAGTATTGTGAAAGCATATAC
>JAITPK010000048.1 GCA_031289475.1 Mycoplasmataceae bacterium
TACCATTGAATGTTTGAATAGCTGAATAGTCTGAAGAACTTTTTTTGTTTTTATCATTGAACTGTATTGTTTCAGTTATTGTTTTTTCATTTTGAATATTTACGGTTGTGGTGGTGGGGTTTATTTCATACCGCTCATAAATATTGTGCATTTTCGATGTATTATAATCGTTGTCTGTAGCATAAACTGTAAAAAAAGAATTTATATAGGTACTGTTTACATCGGTCAATAATTCGTAGTCAACCGTTATTGTATTACCGACTTGATTATATTTCGTTGCTTGAACGTTATCGGGTAACTTACCATTAACATCAATTTCTAATTGCGTGGCAGAACTAGAGGCCTTTGCAATAGCTCTAACGACATCGCCTTTCTTAGTGAAATAAGGTTCACCATGAAATGGTGCAAAACTACCGTCGCTGTTTTTGTACTGAAAGTTAAAGTCAAACAAATCAGACGACGTTTTTAAAAAACCACTTGCTACTAAACAAAAATTCTGCCCCGGATCATCAGTGCTAGTCGTTTTGCACACTTGTCCAGACACTGTTAGTGTACCGTCCTGATCGTTGGCAATGATGCTTCATGAAGAAAAGAACTTAGCATTAATAGATTTAAATGATACTTTCGAAACGGAGGTCTTAAATGGTCGAGAAACCACATCTAGTTTATAGTCGAAATAAACAATTAAATCATTTAAAACATTTTCTACATTCGTTTCTTGTGCTCCGCCGGTGTAATAAGACGGGAATTTGTTTTTAGAAACATACTTTGAATTGTTTTCGAAACCGACTGAAACTTTGACGCTTCACGTTTTGGTTATCTTTTCATTAAAATCTTTTGTATACACATTAGCAGCTAACCGACTATCGACAGCTTTATAAAAAGCAAAGTTATTTGTGTAAATAATATCATCTAGAACAAAGATTGAGGAATAAGCATCGTCCACTTTAAAAAAATTCTTCAATGTAAAAGGATAACCAAATATATAGCCATCACGTAGGCCATCTATGATTTCATCAATAGTTGCGTTTGTCAAAATACTAACAAAGTTGGAAAAGGCAGTAGGGTCCATACCGTCATTAAAAACACCATCAATACTAGGGGCGATATTTAGCATTGAGCTGTTTGAAGGTCACGAACAATTGAATATAAAATATTCAGCTGACTCGCCATCTAATGACTTGGCATCAAAAGAACCGTTTGGTGACAAATAACATATGCCCATAGTTTCCGCAGCAATTGTGCCGTTGTCTCAAGCCGAAAGTTCTCCAAAAAGTCAATTATTTAAATTGTCGAGAGTGAGTGTGTAAGAAACGGTTTGTGTCTTATCCCGTACTGCTATTGACATAAAATCCTGTGGTTTTTTTGGTGGTGTAGATGAAGTTACATTACACTGGTCACAAATTTGTGCCAAAGAAACATTCACAGTAGTTAAATTTTCATCATCAATCTTGTACGTAATAGTAAAAGAATTATCAAGGTATGTTGTTAATAAATCAACAACCAAGTTAGCAAAATTTGTAAATGCTGACGCCCTTCCTGTATACCATAAAATGCCGTCATTTTTTCCATAGGCCTCAAAATTTTTGTACCACGCAAGTTCGTCTGTTTGGCCTAATACCACTTCATTCATTTCATCTCAATTATTGCAAGATTTTAAGCATCTTCGCATAAGGTTTATGGCGTTTTGGGTGGAATTTGTTGGTAAGTAATAATTACAAATTGGTTGATTAATTCCCGGTAAAACAACATTTGATTCATATTTAGAATAAAGTTTAGAAAGTGCTGGTGCCACTATGTGCCCTTGTATTATGGCATTATTAATTGGTCGCATAACATCCTGTGGTTCGAGATGCGATCCGGATGCATTTCATTGGAATTTGTCATAAAACGCATTATAAACGTCTGCGGATTCGGAATTTGGATCCGCAACTCACGGATTACCCGTCTCATGGTTACCGTCATTCTTATAAAAGGCCACTTGGTTAGCTATTATATCTCAAAGCATTATTGTTTTCTCTATGTAATCCGTGTTGAGTTTCAAATTAAAATGCGAGTAAAAGAAATTATCAGGCCCTTTGTGTATAAACGAATTTTTATCGTCAACAGTTATTAATCAAGCTCTATTTAATTCCGTGCTTCACACGTTTTCAATGCCATTTCAATAGCCGCTTTGAGGTAAACTAACCGCCTCAAAATCATGATTGTCAATTATCAACGGGCTTATTGGTGGATTGCCATCGTTTCATGTTTGTAAATCAAAAATTTTACCTCATCAGCTTTTATCTTTTCATTTATATTCCATCGCTAGCGATTCAATTTGAAAATAAGGATGCTGTCCGTTACTTTTTAGGAAGATGGATTCGAACAGCGGTTTATTCCCAGCAACACTATATAAACTCACATAACTATCACTACATTGTAAGTCGTATTCTAAGTTAGCACTAATTGGATTGGTGGATTGCATTTCGTCTGCACTCCACGTTTCAATTATGTTTGTGAAAGTGTGTTGCAACAAAAAAACTCTGTTGTCACCATAGTCGAAATCATAATCCATGTCAATTTTGGAACAACTAATTGTAAATGAAGGATTTGAAATAACTTTATTCTTGTAAAGTTCGGCCAAACTTATTTTGGAAAAATTACACCCAAAAAATTGTGCTTGAACGATGGTGAAACTTAGAGAACATTGAACATGAGTTAGTCAAAACGCGTTATCATTATGCATCTCTCAACTAGACGAAACAACATATACGCTGCTTTTAACATTAGTATACATATAATCGGTTTCGTGTATATCGATTGTAGAACGATAATCGGAAGTGACGGGGCCGGATTCGCTGTTTGCATCGTTAGATTGTGCGTTTGAATTGTTTTCATTTTTCAATGAATTTACAGAAGTTGTGCGAGAGCCGAAAGTATAACAAAATATAATTGATGTAATTGCTAATCCTACTAAAAATAAACGAGTTATTTTACACATGCGTTATTCTACAATACAATATTATAACATAATGTCCGAAGTTTGTAAATTGTTTAATAAGACCAGTTAAGTTTTCTTATTCCGAAAATACATACTAATTGTATCTCCTCTTTTTGAATACATACCTAATATTGTTGTGTACTATTTTAGAACTTTTGTAATACACTAATTCTTTTA
>JAITPK010000018.1 GCA_031289475.1 Mycoplasmataceae bacterium
CCAACTACAGATAATGGATCACCAGCAACTTCAGCAATAGCATCGCACATTACTGAAATTAATAATCAAACAGTTTTAATCGAACTTGAGTTAGATGGAATAATAAAGTCAATTAAATCTGGATCAGCATTTGTATTAGCAAATGCGATTACCGGAATATTTAATTTCTTTGCTTCCATTAACGCGTTCTTTTCATGGATTGGGTCTGTAAGAATAATTACTTGTGGTAATCCTCTCATGGTACGAATTCCACCAAGGAATTTTCCCATTTTCTCAGTTTCCTTATTCATCATTACTTGTTCTTTCTTAGAGTATTTTTTAATCTCGTCAGAAAGTTGTAAGGCAATTAACTTATTTAACTTATTAATCGAGTTATTAATTGTTTTGAAGTTAGTCAATGTTCCACCTAATCATCTTTGATTAATGTAGAAACATTTCACACGTTTCGCTTCATTTTTTACGTGTTCTTTAATAATATCACCACGAGTACCTACTAACAATACAGTACCACCCTCACGTGAAACATCACGTAAGAAGTTGTATGCACGGTCCATAAATACCATGGTTTTTAAAATATCAATTACTTGAGCTTTATTTCCCTTCTTTGGGTAAATAAATGGTTTCATCTTAGGATTTCAGAATTTAGCTGGCATTCCGATGTGTGCACCAGCTTCCATTAGTTTGGAAGCGGATACCAATTTGCGGAGACCAGATTCTTTATTAGCCTCAAAGAAGTCATTGATTTTCTTTTCGATGGCATCTCTGATAGCTTGGAAATCTTTAGGTGAATTTGCAAATGATTTTTTATCGTAAAACTTTTTAGTTTCACTTTGATCAGCTGCAACTGGGGTAGTCCCATCAGTTTTAGATTCTGTTACTTTGCGAACAGGTCTGCGAACAGTCGATCGTGCTTTTACAGCTGGTCTTTTTGATTCAGCTGATTCAACCTTTTTATCAGTCATTTTGATTCCTTTTATAAAAATATCCTCTATGAATGTTATTCATAGGGACATATATTGTATTAGATAAATGATGATTTATTGGTTAAAAATTTGTTCTATTGTTTGGTCATTAATTACTTTTGGTTTACGAACATTTTGAGTAATGCTTCAAATTTCTGTATGCCTTAACGATTGCTTTGGTTTTATCGATTGCACTTTCCCCAAAGTTTCAATTTCTAAAAAATAATTATTAGTATAGGTTTCTAATGAGCACCCATAATCTGGGTAAATACCTTCGTTGTCATATTGGCATTGAATAGTAAATTTGACACCGTCGAGTAAATAAACAGATTTACCATATTGATAGTCTAAACCCAATTTAAATGGTTGTTTGTTATTTTCATCTGCTTTAAGTGCAATATATTTTTTACCAATAAACAAACGTGGATCAGATAAATTTGTATAAGGTCACGTAATGATTTTTTTATTAGGTAAAAATCCTGTGTCTTTATCATTCATCTTAAAGAAAGCAATCCCTTTTGGCACCATTGATGTTAAAGCCCATGGTGCTAGTGAAATAACTTTATTATCACAATTCTTAATTACGTGCTCAACATAAACTTGTTTATTCTTAAACATAATCTTAATTTGTTTTTGTAATTTACGTAATGGCTCAATCTCACTTGTAAAAATCACAGTATTTTTCCCAATATCTACTTTGACTTTTTTGTTATCAGGTGCATATGTATAATAATTTTCCGGGCTTACTCACAATCGATGTCCACCATAACAATGTCATATTTGATTTTTACCAAACATATCTTGAAATTTCTTATCATCCATGTGAAAATTGTCGTTTAAATCTTCAAATAAAAAATTCATACCTTTGTGTTTACCAAAAAAAATAATTCTTGGACCGACATTAGTAGTAACAATCATATCAATTTGATTGTCGGAAATCAAGATACATTCGCCAAATTTTTTATATATTATTTTACTTACAACAAACATTTTAAATTTCTAAAATTATATACTTATAATTATCTCGAAAATATCATTATGTGAATATTAGTCGGACTCGTACCTGCCATTGCATGAGGAATGCAACCCATTGTCATTACCAAAATTGGGGGGCGTCCTGTCAATCAAATTATTGGTACCACTCTAGGTACTTTCTGAATCGGTTTAATTGTCATGCTAACAATGTTGGCAAATAGTGATGTTAATATATATGACCCTACAATATTTTGATGCAGTTTTGCGTCTGGGCTTGGTTGATGTATTGGCCAAATCCTTCAATATACAGCTTTTAAAATATTAGGTGTAGCCAAAGCAATGCCGTTATCTACGGGATTGCAACTCATTCTTATTAATATTTTTAGCGTTAGTGTCTATGGTGATTGAAGAAGTGGGTCTACTCCATATCAAGGCATGTTGGTAGGCTTCGTTGCCATCATTCTAATAATTGTTGGTGTCTTTTGTATTGCCTACAAACAAAAAACACCGGAACATGGTTTTATACCTGAAAAAGTCGTACGTCCTAAAGTTAAGTTATGAGTTATCATATTAATTTTTGCTGTCGGCACCATTGGTTATTTGGGATATTTTGCACTAGGAGAATTGCCATCTAAATTATTAGACTGGCATGTAATTAGTGGTTTAAATCCAAATCCTGTTACTAGTCCAACTGAATATGGCTTTGTGCAATTTTTCCCGCAGACTTTAGGAATGGTTACTGTTTCTATGATGTTTGCCTTTTACATGTGGCTTAAACCTTGTTTTGGTTCAAAACGAATTTCCTTAAGAGAAGCAAACAAAAATTGTCCATTCATTCAATCACGTTCATATTTCAATATGATCGATGGCTTAGTGTTTGCTTCTGCAGCATTAACTATATTACTTTCTAAAGCTCACAATGGTACAGCAACGGCCACTACCCTTTCGCAAAGTAATATTATTATTGCCACACTTGGTGGATTGTTTATTCTTAAAGAACGTAAGCCTAAAAAGGAGTTGGCTTCCACGCTAAGTGGACTAACGCTCGTCGTTGCTGGTGCGGTTATTGTAGGTTTACTCGCAGTAATGTTCCCAGGGCTCAACACTTAAATTGATTTTAAAGCTAAGTAAATTGATTTAAATTTTATATAACGTGCTTTTAATTCTTTATGTTTCTTTATGTTCGGAACATATGTGTTTTTATTTTTGATTATCTTTTGACAAGCTAACTCAACATTTTTGAATTTGCCACAACCGACCATTGCTAAAATGATTGCGCCTAAGGCACCACCCTCTGAAGTATTAATAGTGTGCAACTTGATCCCTAAAGTGTTAGCTAACATTTGTAACCATATCGAAGATTTGGCACCACCACCGATAACTCGTGCTTCTTTTGGTACAATTTTTAAATTATTAATTGAAATCAAATTATCTAATAATCCAAAATTGATACCATCAATTACCGCTTTAGACATTTCTCCACGCTTATGACGTAATGTAAGTCCAACAAAAGCACCAAAAGCGTGCGGATCGTTTATCGGACTTCGTTCTCCTGTTAAATATGGTAAGAAATACAAGGAGTTGTCCTTTGTTTTAGTCACTTCTTTCATAACATCATCAAAGTGTCGTGTCCTAATAATGTCATTGGTTCATCAATCAAAACTACCTGCTGCTGAAAGCATAACTCCCATAATATGGTACTTCCCATTGGCATGACAAAAACTATGCATTACACCACTAGGTACTTTTTTAAATCTATTACTGCTTGCGAACACCACACCGCTAGTGCCCAATGAAATACTAAGCATATTTTCTCCAACAGTTCCAGTACCGATTGCCCCAACAGCTTGGTCGCCACCACCAATAATTACTTTAGTCGAGGTAGACATTCCTGTTAATTTGGCAAATTCTTCGTTTACCGTGCCCACTACTTGATAACTTTCATAGATTTTTGGTAATTGTGATTCTTTCACACCCAAAATTTTTAACATGTGACTTGATCATACTTTATTCTTAACGTCAAAATATAAAGTTCCACTAGCATCACTTACATCTGTGGCGAAAACATGTGACATCTTATAGGCGACATAGTCCTTGGGTAACATGATCTTTACAATCTTTTTAAAATTATTTTGCTCGTGTTTTTTAATTCATAGCAATTTTGGTGCGGTGAATCCAGTGATTGCAATATTACCTGTTCATTCAATAAGTTTATTTTTGCCAATTTTTCTATTAAGGTAATCGCACTCATTAACAGTACGGTTATCGTTCCATAATAAAGCTGGGCGAATTACATTATCATTTTGATCTAATAATACTAATCCGTGCATTTGCCCGCAAAAAGATACTCCCTTAATTTCTTTAAGGTTGTATTTATTACCTAATTTTTTGATAGTAGTAATTTCTGCCACATATCAATCATCGGGATTTTGTTCAGATCAATTGTCTCTTGGTAACAATAAATTGTAAGATGCGGATTCCGTCGCGATAATCTTGCCATTATCGTCACTTAGTACCGCCTTCAACGAACTCGTGCCAATATCAATTCCTAAATACATATAGCCTTTATTTGTCGCTAAACAAAATATTGTTGACTATTTCTTCTAAATATTCTTGGCTACCGCTTGGCACTTCAACATTATTGTATGGTATGTCTTTACCATATTTATATAGTTCATCTAAAGATGTTTTGCCACTGTCAATTTTTTTACCGATAGCAGATTTATAAGAACTATATTTGTCCTTGATAAATTTATCAATACGACCATCTTGAATAATAGCGGCTGCTTTTTTTAAACCTAATGCGAATGCATCCATTCCTGCAATGTAGCTTAATAAAATATCATCAATTGTATTAGATGCACGTCTAGTTTTAGCGTCAAAATTTAAGCCGCCATTGGTAAAACCACCGGCTTTAAGAACTTCATACATACAAAATGTTGTGTCATACACATTAGTAGGGAATTGATCAGTATCTCAACCCAATAATGGATCGCCTTGATTTGCATCTATTGAGCCAAAAATTCCGTTTACTCGAGCCATTCTAAGCTCGTGTTGGAAAGTATGACCTGCTAGTGTGGCGTGGTTTGCTTCTACGTTCATTTTAAAATCTTTAGTCAAATTGTGTGATCTTAAGAAGTTAGCACATGTAGCTACATCAAAATCATATTGGTGTTTTGTTGGTTCCTTCGGCTTTGGTTCAATGTAAAAATCACCTTTAAATCCGTGCTTTCTTCCATAATCACGAGCCATAGTTAAAAATTTGCCTAAATGGTCTAATTCATAACCAACGTCTGTATTAATTAAAGTATCGTATCCTTCTCGGCCGCCTCAGAATACATATCCTTGTCCGCCTAGTTTAATAGTGGCGTCAATGGCTGCTTTAACTTTTCCAGCCGCAATCGCATAAACATCATCTTTGCAGCCAGTGGCAGCACCAGTCATAAACATTTTATGACTAAACATATTAGCTGTTCCTCATAAAAGTTTAACTTTATATTTTTTTTGTAATGCCAATAAATGATTAACAATAATTTGCAGGTTTTTTTCGCTTTCTGCAAGTGTTGTCCCTTCAGGGGCTACATCAATATCGTGGAAACAATAATATTCAATTCCTAATAAATCCATTAATTCAAATCCAAAATCAGCTTTAGCCTTATACATTTCAATTGATGGTTGTAAGCCTAATGTTTTATCCATGGTATTACCACCAAACATGTCAGTACCGCTAGCGTTGATTGTATGTCACCAACTCATAGCAAATTTAAGATGTTGCTTCATAGTCTTACCCATAATTTTTTCAGTAGGGTTATAGTGATGAAAAGCAAATTTATTAGTGCTGCTTACTCCTTCATATTTAATTTTTTTATATTTGTCTAAATAGCTCATATTCATTCCTTAATTTGTATATAAAAATTATTATATATCCTCCAAACATTAGCAAACAATAAAAACATAACCTCACGTACTTTATTGAAAAAATTCACGAGGTCAAAAATAATTTAGTGCAGATTTAAGTTGACGAAATTGATAATTTAAATTGGTTATATGGAATTTCCACTTCTTGTGAACGTCCGAAGAAATCAATCACAATTGTCGCAATTCCCTTGGTGTTATCAAGTTTCTTAACATCACCTGTCATTCCGACAAATGAACCCTCAAATATTTCCACAGTTTGACCAACTTTTGCATCAGATACAAATGTTTTCTTCTCTTCTACATTAACTGCAGTTTCTGCTGCTTGTGCTGGTTGCGGTGTAACATCAGATGGAGCATCACTTGCAGGTGCAACTACACCATCACCACTCACTTTGGCATATTCCTCAATAGTGATTGGAATTGGTGCAGCACCTTTACCTGATGATCCGACAAAGCCTAAAACACCTGGAACATTACGGATTGCAAATCAAACATCACGAACATAAATCATGTTAATAAAGATATAACCTGGGAATTTATTTACAACTCGAACACGAATTCTTTTGTATTTACCATCTGGCAAAACCTGTCATTCAGTCGTTTTCGTTTTCTTAGGATTAGCAGGTATTTGGTTGCTTTCCTTTGGAAAAACATCTTCCTTAGTTTCCTTAATTTTAAAGATTCTTACTGCGCCAACATAAGAATCGTACCCATAATTGTGTACTTTATCCTTAATTGCCTCAGCAATCGAATCTTCCTTACCACCGATTGCGGTGATAATAAATCATTGTGCTTGTTCCATTATATTGTCCATATTTTCTCCTTATTATCCGATAACTCCAGCTGCTGTTAAGATAGCATCTATTCCTAAGAATAGTAAAGCTAGTACCGCTACGATGATGATAATGATGACAAAGTCTTTTCAAACTTGTCGCCCACTAACTCAACTTACTCGGCTGAATTCTTTACCAACTCCGAAAAACCAACGTTTCATTCTATATCTAGAATTACTTTTTAGCTCGTCGGAAGTCAAGTTAAGAATCTTCTGTTCATCAAGTCTAAACAATTGAATTCTATCTTTACGATATTGGTTAAATTGTAATTTTGCTTCCTTACGTTCTAGTTTGTTCTCTTTAACTTGTTGTTTGAAAAAACTCAATTTGTTTTTAATATCATCTCGACAAGTGTTTAATGCCTTTTTAATTTCAGCGCTTTGTTTTATATATTCTTCACGAACTCTTTTACGTTCTTCAGCTTTCTTTTGTTTATTAATTGCTTTTTGTTTCGTTAATTCTTGCCAAAGCTTTGTTTGTTCTTGCTTTTTAAGAGTTTTCGGATCTGTGGTTGGTTGGTCAATATCAATAGCCATTATCTTGTCTCCTTATGAACAGTAACTTTTTTACAATGAGGACAATATTTGCGTAATTCTAATCGTTTTTCTTTATATTTATTTTGCGATAAATGATAATTACGAGCATTACATTCACTACAAACTAAAATTGCTTTTACACGCATATATTCCTTCCTAATAAATTTTGGCTTGAATTAAAAAGGTGCCGTTTCCAACACCTTCAAGCCTATATATTATATAGAGAACATATTTATTGTCAAGTGTAATTAATATTTTTCTTATAACGTCTAATAAACTCATTTCGAACACGGTAGTACATATTACGAGTCCGTCTAGCGGAGATATGCAATTTTTTGCTAATTTCTTTGTTCGTGTAGCCTTGCATTCTCATTTCAATGTTTCTTCTATTTTTAATATTGTAGTGCTTAAGAAATTCATTAATTTGTTGTAGTTGAATTTCTTGGCTCATTCTTTCTTCATCATTTGATATGCCAATATTTACGACATTGTTGGCGCAGAATTCATATTGGTCAATATTATGAACACCACATGTGGTGGCACGATTGTACAAAGATGTTTCTCGTTTACTTTCTCTCACAAAAATCGATTTATTGGCAACGGCTAGTGCTTGCGCAAAAGTATATTTGGTTTGTTTGATGTCATATTGCCTTAAACATCTAACGAAAGCTAAATATGAATTAGACAACCAATCTTCTTTCTCATATGTGAAATTTTTAATCGTGTTGCTAAAGAGATTACAAGTCAATGCATCCAACATCTCCTTATTTCTTTCATAAATTAAATCTCGAATTTGCTCACAGTGCTCGTTCCGATACAAATAGATCATTTCTTTTTCTGTCATATTCCACCTCGCTAAAAATTTAACATAAAAAGAAAAACTAATTTCCGAAGGTTTTCTTAAATTTTTCCAGATATTTTCCAACCTATTTATCGATTGCTCGTTAATTTCTTCTGTATGCTTGCCAGAAACTTGATAGCCTCTTGATTATTTTTAAATATTTCTTTGCTATTATTTATACCTTTTTTATCATTGTGTTGCTCAATGCGCTCCGAATATAGCTCATAATTCAATACCATCTTTTTTGATTTATCTAGTATTTTTTTAGCATTAATATCATGCCATAAATTGTATTTAGCCATTTTCTCTTTTGCGATTTTGCTATGTTTATTTTTGTCTTTTTTAAAAAAGTCGTTCAAGATTATGCTCAATTTTCCATAGACAAAAGATCATCCGTCAAGAATTCTAAATTCGTAGTTCATTTTTTGCTGAATTTTAGGGTTAGTTTTGATTCTCTTCTTATATTTGGGGACATAATATACAAAATAGACAATTACTATAAATAATGAGCAGGCCAATAAAAAACCTAATTCTACGCACATTGCAATAATTTTCTCCATCAATTTGTTGCCTGTTAATGTGCCACTAAAAATTTTTTGTAATGGGTCATAAAAATGGTACACAAACACAACGGTTAATATTAGTAGAATAACCGGATAAATTATCCATTCAATTACATTAATTTTAATCACGCGTTCACAAGCAAATTTATATAGAGATAATACAATCAAAAAATAAATCATGATATAAAAAATGCTAGAGGCTGAAATGATTGTGTTAATGTTAATGAAATTTGCATCTATTCCGACACCGACAAGGATATCTGGAATTATTAATCAAACACCAATGGTAATTAATGAAATAATTATGTGTAACTTCATTGCATGCACAGGGAAATGGTCTTTATTTTCCTCTTGAAACCTATCGCTTATATATCCTTCATCGGACATTGGCTTTAAAATTGTGCCACCATAAATAGTTGCTTGTGATATGGTGTTCCCTCTCATTCCTATAGTGGAAACAATCATTATGATTGGCCCAGCATACAACAACCACCGCAATCAAGGTGCTTTCTTAGAAAGATCTACTCAAAAACCAGTGCTAATGTTTTGGTTAAACTGTTCTTGTGCAAACATAAAAATTACAATCATACTTATGTAAAACAATGTGGCAACACCCATCACGATAAGAACACCTTTACCGATATTTTTTTCAGGATCTTGTACCGTTTTCCCTGCAGTGGCAAACGCTTCAAAACCCGTAAAATAATAGAAGCATGCACAAAATGCCGTTAAAAAACTCCCAAAACTAAAGGTAGTGCCTTCATTTCAAGAAGCCATATTTTGCTTACCAAACATAACAGCTGATATTAACCCAAACAATATTAAAAAACCACCAGATGCCCATTTAATAATGAGTGAATATTTAGATGCTCTTTTATAAATCTTCGCACCGAAAAACGCTACTAATGCAAACACGACTGAAAGTGCTAATCCCATTAAATCGAATGTTAAACTACTTCAATTACCCAAATGTGTTGTCCAACCATTCCATCATTGTGCAGTCCCGTCACTTGTTGCCATATTTAAATCAAAATTCGCCTTAATGAACATTAGTACTTGATTGGACAACATCAATGGCATAATAATGTAATTTAAAAATGCAACTAAAAATCCAACAAATCTACCCAATGCGCTCCTCGCAAAAACATATGCACCACCAAAACTATCTTGTTTATGGTAACGAGACAATTTTGCAAAGGCAATTGCACAAGCCCCTGCTACTATACCCATAATTAAAAAAATTCAAATAATATTCCAACCCAAGGCGAGGGGTGGATCATTATTTAAAGATGAAGTGTGATTAGCTAAAATGGCCAAGCTTCCTAAAAAAGGAATGCCAACTGTTATATTGAAACCATATCAAGCAAATTGTTTGAGACTAAGTTTATTACTTCTGGCACTCTCTAATTTTTGTTGACCCATAAATATCTCTATTAACAAATATATTATATTTTTTGCGTATAGAAACTTTATCTAAACTACAGCATATTTGAATAAATGTTTAGGGTGCTCAAAGCGCTAATCGTCTAGATCTTTTGAAGCAATACTTAAATACAAGTAATCAGTAGGCTTAGTTTTTATTTTACTTTGAACTTGTGCTAAAAATTTAATGGCTTCTTGGTTGTTGCGGAAAATTTCTTTTTTAGAATTGTTGTTATGCGCGGCATTAAACCTTTCAACGTGCTCACTATATTTAAGATACATAGCTAATTGCTTCTTAGATTTTTTTAAAAATTTTTCAGTGTCTTTATCGTATTTTTTCTGCAACTTTGGTGATGTAAGATCATCGTAATTATTATTAATAAGCTTTGAGCGTTTGTGGAAGAAGTTAAGCGCTGACACATAAATTTTTCCTCTTAGAAAGAGTCAACCATCCAGTACTCTAAATTCATAATTTAATTTAGATTGTAAAGCAGGTTTAGTTTTTAAACGTTTGTTGTATTTAGGTTTGTAGTAGAAGATATAAATGAAAGTTATTAATAGAACAACAGCAAGCATGAAGCACATTTCAATGCAAAGCGCTACCACATCTTTTGTTGGAGCATTAGCGGCAAGACCGGTCATAAATAAATCAATATAGTGATAAGCAAACACTACAGTTAAACATAACATTACTAAAATATAAATAATACCTTCGTACCACTTTACGTTGATCACACCTTTTGCCCCATATTTAAGTATGGCAGCGAGAACAAACACATATATCACTATTCAAAATACGCTAGTGGCCGAAATAATTGTATTGATATTAATAAAATCAGCTTTTCCATCTGTAATACCCACAATAATATCGGGAATAATCAATCAGATCCCAATCGTTAAGGAAACGATGATAACATTTAATTTCATTGCATTAACCGGAAAATGACTACTATTTAGTTGAGAAAATTTATTGGATATATATCCTTCTTGTGACAATGGTTGTAGTGTCGCTCCACCATATAGAGTTGTTTGAGAAACCATGTTCCCCCGCATGGCAATTGTCGCAATAATCATAATAATTGGCCCAGCAAATATCAATCATTTCAACTCTGGCATACCTTTAAATGGAATCCAGAATCCAGTATTAATATTTTGAGCAAAAGAAGATTGTGCAAACATAAATAATAAAGTCATTAAAACATAAAAGATCCCAGCCGATACTGTTACTATCATAATTCCTCGACTTATATTTTTTTCTGGTTCCTTAATCGTTTTTCCTGCTGTTGCGAATGTTTCAAAACCGGTAAAATAATAGAAGCAAGCACAAAAAGCCTTTAAAAAACTGCTTAGATCAATAGAAGAATTGCTTGCTCATTTTTGTATGTTATCACTGTTAGATGGCAAACAAATAGCTACAACACCAAAAATAATCAAGAAACTAGAAGAAGCTCACTTAACTATTAATGAATATTTTGAAACTTTCTTGAAAGTTTTTGCTCCAAAAAATGCCGCTAAACAAAAAACAACAGACAACACTACACCCATCAAATCAAAAACTAAACTTTTCCAATTACCGAGATGAGTTGTTCAACCATTTCATCATTCTGTCCCACCGGGTGTAGCCATCGTTGGATCTAAATTTGCTTTTACAAACATTAACACCTGATTGGCAAGCATCAAAGGTATTAAAATATATCCGAGCATAGCAACTAAAAATCCGACCATCTTACCGAATGCGGTTCTTGCAAATATGTAAGCTCCACCATTGTTATCATTGTTGTGAAAACGAGCTAATTTCGAAAATGCAAAAGCACAAGATCCAGTGATAAGTGCCATTACTATGAATATCCAAATTATATTTAAGCCTAATCCTTCGCCGCCATCTTTTGGACTATTTGCTAATAATGCTAGACTTCCTAAAAAAGCTACACCTACAGTTAAATTAAACCCGTTCCAAACGAATTGACCTAAACCAAATTTATTACTACCTTTTTTTGTCTTGCTGTTTTTTCCCATAAATATCTTGTTTTAAAATTGAATTGTATTTCTATTAGTATAACAATATAATTTTTGTTAATTACATTAAAAAAAGATAATATTGAATATGAAGACAATTACATTAAAAGATATTAGAAGAGCCAAAAAAAATATTGACGGTATAGTTAAAGAAACGGACTTAGTCTATGACTATGTTACAAGTCGCAAGTTTCACTCCAACATTTACTTAAAATTAGAAAATACTCAAATAGTTAAATCATTTAAAATACGTGGAGCATTGAATGCTATTAAAAATTTAACTCCACAGCAAATGAAGAAAGGTGTTATTGCTGCGAGCGCCGGAAATCATGCTCAAGGTGTTGCATATTCATCATCTCAGCTTGGCATTAAATCAGTAATTGTAATGCCAAGTGGTACTCCCCTTGCTAAAGTTCAAGCCACAATGCGTTTTGGAGCTGATGTTGTTTTTGGTCCAACGCCTTTTTTTGATGATGCTAATAAATTATCACAACAACTTGCGCAAAAAAATGGTTACACTTTGATTCCTCCATACGATCATCCAGATGTAATCGCCGGACAAGGAACTATCGGTTTAGAAATACTTCAACAAAACCCTAAGATCGATTTAGTAATTGTTCAAATTGGTGGTGGTGGATTAATTGGCGGTATTGCTACAGCAATTAAAGCTTTAAAACCTAGTTGTGAGATCATCGGTGTTCAAACTGAAAATTTTCCAGATGCACACGACATTTTTAAATGTCATCCTTCCAAATGTGCTAATAAATATGTGCCATGTTTAGCTGATGGTATTCAAGTTAAAAGTCCTTCACCAACTGCAATGGGCATAGTAAAAAAATATGTAAAAGATGTTGTTACAGTTACTAACCGTGAAATTGAAAAAGCAATTCTGTGATTGGCTGAGAAGGCAAAGATTGTTGCTGAAGGTGCTGGGGCTGTTGGTATGGCAGCAATCTTGGCCCGTAAAATAAATGTAATCAACCGTAATGTTGCCATCATTGTATCTGGTGGTAATATTGATATTGACAAGTTTTTACATACTTGTTTCAACGCCATCAAATATGATAATCGACGTACTAACTTTACATTTTGAAGTACTCCAAAAAACTACAAATTAATCGTCGATACATTACCAGGAGTTAATGGTAGATTGTATGGCGCTAATAGTGAACATGATCTTTCCTTAAAAGATAAATTACCAAAGGGTTGAGTTACATTAGACATATATACAACTAGTGCAAAAAGAACCAAAGAATTTTTCAACAAACTCTCTGAAGAAAACATCAAATATAAAATAAATAAATAAATGAAAACCCCATATATTTCGAGATTTTTATTTATTTAATTAGGTGTTAGTTGATCATTCATCAGCTCAGAAATTTGAATTTCCTCAAAGATTTTATGTTGCAGATCCGTTTCGTCAAAACGTTGAGCAACCTTATCAAGTGCATTAGTTACAGGAGCAACATTTGCATTAAGTCTAGCCAATATCCTATTAGCATTTTTAATACTTTGTGACCCACTAGCTACGGTATGATGTTTTAAATATTTAGTTAATTTTCTAATAGTTTTATCTGGCCCAGAGTAAATGCTTCCAAAAATATCGTTTAGTATTTTCAATTCTTGCTCGGTAAGTGAAGTAGTGTTGGCTTTCAATAATACCGATTTGATACGAGAAGCTTCACGATAACTTTGGTTACCAATATCCTTATTAATTGCTTTATTACGAGATAAATATTCAGTTATTAATTTAATAACTTTGGCACGACCACGGTTAGGTTTGTTTTTCAAAATATTACTTGTAGTAATAGCGGTGAATGATCAATCATCAATTGGAATAAATTCAGCATCAAGTTCTTTTTGTAATCCTGGGTTTGTTCGCAATCTAGTTTTAAATTTCTTGCCATAATATGTGAAGTATCAAATAATGAAGAATAGAATCGCACAAATTACAAATCCTAATTCAACAAGGCTACCCACCAATTGCGATGACACCGCCGGGTTAAGAGGACCAGGATTAAAATAATCATAAATACTACGAGAAACTTCATAGTAGTGATAAATGAATAAGAAGACCATCACAATAAATGCAATCGGAAAGGCAATTAATTCTCATACTCTTAATGTAATTTGCTTACGTGAGCCCATAACCGATGCACATAACAAAACAACAATGTAAACAGAAATGGTAATGGTACTAGATGCAGCGGTTAATGATTTAACGGTAAATGCCGACTTTACGCCAGCCAATAATTGTTCTGCTTTCTCTTTGCCAAATTCTGCAACCCAAGCATTGTAGTGAGAAGTATTTTGAATACCCTTTACTAAATCAGGAATCGCTAATCAAACTACAACAAACAAAGCAACAATAATTAAATTAATTTTTGATGCTTTAGTTGGTAATCCATCTTTGTCAAGTTTACCTCAGCTATCTGGAAAATATCCTTCCACAGCCATCGGTTGCAGCATGGTACCCCCATATAAAGAGTTTTGCATCGCTGCATTAATTTTCAGGGCCACCGAGCTAATAATTAGCAAAATCGGACCACCATATAAAATTACTGGAGTAGAAGCAAACTTACCTCATAAACTCATTGTTTCATTTTGTTGAAATCCTTCGTTAAAGGGAAGAGCCGCAAAGAATAATAACAAAATTAACACATAAAAGATTGTGGAGATAATCATAATAAGAGTTACTCCCAAACCAATGTTTTTTTGTGGGTTTTTTACATTACGACCAGCGGTGGAAAATATTTCAAAACCAGCAAAGAAATAGAAACAAGAGTTAAAAGAAGAAATAATACTGTCGGCATGTAATGCATCGGAGCTCCCTGAATAATTAGCCCAATCTTTAATATTTTGTGCACCGGCATTCTGCATACAGGCCAAAGCAATAGCTGCAATAATTAAAAACATTGCAGCGCCTCACTTAACAGCAGCAGTAATGTGCGCGAATTTCTTGTACATTCTCACACCCATAAAGATAATAATGGCACTGATCATATAGATGCCAATACCAATTAAGTCTAAATATAAATCCCCAAATGGTCCTCATTGGAAACCGTATCATGGAATATCTTGCCCTGACGAAGGAATCCACACATACGAAGGTGAAAAAGTACCACGAATTAACATTAAAATTTGAAACGTTATCATGAACGGCATACCGACATACAGCATAAATGTTACAAATAACCCAACGAATTTGTTAAAAGTACCACGAGCATATATATAAGCACCGCCATTGTTGCTTGACTTGTATGCTCTAGCAATTCTAGCAAAAGCTCAAGCACAAATACCGGCAATTATGCCTTCGATGATATAAACTCATAGAATGTTCATACCAATACCATTAATGCCATCAGAGTTTGTGTCTAATTTATTACTCAAACCAGCACAAGCTCCTATGAAGCTAATACCAACTGTGTAATTGAAACCTAACCAGACGAATTCGCCAAGACTAAATTTTTTCTTATCAGCATTAAATTGTTTCTGTTTTTTACCCACGAATATCCACCGTTAGAATTAGAAAATGATTATATATAAAAACATTACTCGGATTAACTATTTATTTTGCTTAATAAAATGCCTGTAGCCACTGCTACATTTAAAGATTGAATTTTCCCATGCATTGGTATCTTGATTAAAAAATCCGAGTGATTAATAACAATTGAAGAGACACCATTCTCCTCATTGCCGACTACCAACACACACTTGTTTTCATATTTTACTTTATCATAATTGACTGCTTGATCAAGCAATGCAGATGTATAGACTCAATAACCGTTATGTTTCAATTCATTTAAAGCATTAGAAATGTTAGTAACCTTGATTAAATTTAAATATTGAATCGCACCCATACTAGATTTTGAAACAAAGTCATTAACTTGCACTTGATTATCTTTTTTATAAATTACTGCATCTACGCCCATGGCATCACAGGTTCTTAAAATAGAACCAAAATTTTGCGGATCTTGAATACTATCAACCACAAGAATAAGTGATTTAATTTTTGTTTTTACTAAAGTAAGCAAAGACTGAAGATCATTAACTCTAGTAGATTCTTTTAAAGTAATGATGATGCCTTGATGGTTAAGCTTCTTGTCGTATTTATTAAAAAAACTATCATCTCTTAATTGATATTGAATGCTATATTTTTTTAATGTGCTAATTAAATCACGATTGTTTTTGGATAAATCAACATTAACAATATTACCGCTGGTTAGATTTTCAAGCAAAGGTTTACGACCAAATAATGTATTCGACATTATAAAACCTTCTTATCTATCAGCTGTTGTCTGTATTTATCGGAAAGAATATAGTTTTTTTGATCTAAGGCTAAATTTCATTCATCAATTAATGATTTAATTTCTGGAATTTCAATCGGGCTTTGGTAAATGATACCCAGAATTTCTAATTCCGCTTTGACTATCGCAACTTCCTTTTGAAATTTATCAAACTTCTTAGCTCGAATTAAACTAGACATCTTTTTCACTTGACTTCAAATATATGCCTTAGCATTTGGAATATCAAGATCATCGTTCATGATATTCACAAACTCTTTATCAATACTAGCGATAACTTTAACTGGTTTAATTTTCTTTAAATACATTTGGATAAAGCCATGATTGATTTGCTGAAAAATTTTATTCAATTCATTGGTTGATTGTTTTAAAAGATCGTCTGAATAATCAAGCGGATTTTCATACTTAGTTTGATAAATAAATCAACGTAAATCATTCCCTGAATATTTAGTCAGCAAATCTTTCATTAAAATAAAATTGCCTAGGGATTTGGCCATTTTTTCATTATTCACATTGATGTGCCCAACATGCATTCAAATGTCAGCAATGTTTCTTTTGTATATGGCATTATTTTGAGCATTTTCATTTTCGTGATGTGGAAATTTTAAATCAATACCGCCGCCGTGTATAGTTACATGATCACCAATATATTTATTTATAAATAGAGCACATTCTGTGTGTCATCCCGGCCTACCAGTTGATCATGGTGATTTTCAATTTAATCCACTATCAGTCTTTTTCCATAAAACAAAATCAAGTGGTGATTTTTTATCAATCGCCATGTCTTTTCTTACACCTTCTTGTAACTGATTGATATTTTGATGAGATAAAATTCCGTAATTAGGAATACTTTTAACATCAAAATACACATCACCAACAGAAGTTACATATGCTGATTTAGATTTAATTAATCTACCTATATATTCAATCATGCCGGGAATATTTTCAGAAACACGAGGCATCATCATCGGCGTAATGTTTAATGCTTTAAGCACTTCCATATAATGTTCAATATAAGTGGATGCCACTTGTGTTTCGGTTTGCTTTAATTCCTTAGCGCGTTGAATGATCTTGTCATCAATATCGGTAATGTTGTGCACATAGTTTATTTTCACTTTTTGTGATTTTAGGAATCTTACTAATACATCGAAGGTAATAACTGGTCTAGCATTACCAATATGAATATCGTTATAGACAGTTGGACCACAATTATAAACACTAATGTTTTTGGACACGATTTCGTATGTTTTACCGCTTAAAGAATCGTAGATGTTCATTAATACCTTTCTAATTAAAAAATAGTATTAATTATTATATATAGATATACAATAAAGACCAATTATGAAACGAAAAAGTAAAGCCAAAAAGGATGTAAGTCTTTTTAAAGCCTATCTCGTAGAAATTAGAGATCGTTGATTTTCTTCACGCAAACGCATTATTAAAACTGTCGGTGTTTTTACCATTCCATTAATATATGGCGGTGTTTGTATTGCGGCATTCTGAAACCCATTAGGAAATGTTGGTACAATGCCAATTGCTCTTTGTAGTTTAGACAAAGAACAAATGTTAATCGAAGATTACAATACTGGTGATGCATTGCATCCTGTTGCCATTGGTGTTCCAGAATTTTATAACACGACTAATAGTCCAACTATTTGAACAGCAATACCAACTGAATCTTTAATTTCGGAACATAATTGGGACGAATTAATGACCACTATCCCAGACATATTGAAGATTAAAACACTTGGTGGAAGTATTGCAACTTATTCCCATACATTTGGCAACAACAATTCAAATGGTGGCCGTAAAGTTGAATCATTAATGGATGAAGTTGTAGGCAAATGACAAAACGGTTTCATGAACAATAGCGGTTTTACATATGACAGCGATAAGAATGCTTTTTCGATAGATTTAGGTAGTGGTTTTCCTATCACCAATATCAAATATCACAATACAAATAACACCGATAGCTTACCTAATTGAGAATCTGATGCTAATAAGCTGGCAAAATATAATACTGATTCTAAAAAATGAGAGATCACCAACAATGATGACTATGCTCAAATTACCATTCCTAGCGATACTAGCAGAGATTTAATAAGCGCCATTGATGCTAGCTTGTCTGGGAATGATAATCCTTCTAAATGAATTAATCTACTACAGCAAGAAAAAATTAATCTCTACGTCACATATGATCGAACTTTCTTAGCTGCTCGTTTAATTGAAGAATCAATGGGAACCATGTCTTCTTTAATTACTGCATCTCTTCCAATGATGGGTGCATCCTTGGCCGAGCAATATGTTGATGATTTGGCAAATAACATTGCCAGAATTTCAAATTGACAGGATGGTTCTTGAAATGGTGGATATAGTTGAAAATTTGATGGGCAGGATCCAGCGGTTTTTGAATTATCAGGTGCATGAAACGATCACCAATATTATACTAGCGATACCACAAACGGCACGATTGAAGAAATGGCTAGCGGAACGGAAATAACCTTCCAACCCAACACTTTATATACAATTCAAAACGAAGAATTACGCAATATTCTTATTGACACATATGAAGGTCTATCAAGTCCTAATGCTGCACAAGAAAAAGTGTATGACATCATTGCTGGCATAGAAGGCCCTGATGGCCCATATGTAGTTCCTTCAATTGAAGGGTACACAACTGATGACGCAAAATGAAATGATACGAGTATAAGCATAACCCACGGAACGAATGCATCCAACTCGTTATTACATAAATTATCTACAATAACAACTGCCATAACACAAATACCAACGGTTGATGATGCGGTTGCTGAGTTAATGAATTTTTATTTTAATAGCAATCTTGACAACCTACCTATTGCTGAAGGCGGTAGTTTAGTCTCTGTTGATATTAACGGCGGGAATGTTAGAGATTTATTTTCATCAGATGAATTTTTATGCTCACTATTATTGCAAGACCCAAGATTTATGATGTTGGACGCTTTTGCACCAAAGGTTCCAATCATCGGTAATATTCCTTTACCTGTAGATTTTGGTTTAAATTTACGTTTAGGCAATATTGTTGCGATAGGTTGTTATGCTAGCACCGGTGATCTAAACATATTCCAACAGCGTGACTTTAGAAGTTCATATACAACTAATAATATGTCAACTACAGACGACATCAGCTATCACCATGGTGATATTATGGCTGATGTTTTGGGAGGCATAACCTTATTTGATCAAACTGAATTTAGCCGAGCAATCAATACTCCTTTATTGCCATCTTCACTTTCTCAGCCTAACATGCTGAATCCTTTTTCTTATAGCGATAACTTATTACATAACTTTACTGTAGTGGAAAGCACACTAGCATCAGCATATGGGGCGATAGATCCAAGTAACTATATTGATGAAACCGTCGTTGGTAGTGAATGATCATTCTATGGTATTGGATTAGGTCAATACTTTGTTTGCATCGGTCTTTGTGTTGGCACATTGACACAAATCATGCTTTATGACAAAAAGAAACGCGTTAAACGTATTCGTGCCAGAAAATGATTTATGTCTAAAACAATGATGATGATGAGCACTTCGCTTATCCAGTCTACTGTTTTAGCCATCGCCATTTGTGCGATTGGTTGGTGACACATCGGTAATGCCATGGTCTATCAATGATTGTTTATGATGTTTTGTGGATTAATCTTCGTGTGTATTATTCAAGCGATGTGATTTAGTTTCCGCGACCGTACTCTAGGTTTCTTTTGTGTCGTGATATTTATGGTTACTAATCTTGCAGCTGGTTGAGGAACGTTTCCTGCATATATGCAATGACCCGTATTTGAATGGTTGTCTTATATCACCCCATTCACGTATATGATCCACATCCAATCAGCAATCACTTATGGTATTGCAACTGGCACAAATGTATTTGCCAACAGTATTTACATTTTAGAAAATATGGCTATTCTTGTAATCTTTGCTGCTGCTTTCTACACACTTGGTTTATTTATGTCCGCTCGTCGCGAACGTGAAATATATTACGGTACCTGCAATGCAAAACAGTTGGGCATCGTGTTAAGAAAATTAAAATATGAAAAGTATTGCTATGAAACTAAAAAAGGACCAAAAGCAGATTGAAAAATGATTCCACACGAGGAAATGAAACGTGTAAAAGTGGAAGTTCAAAAAATGTTCCCTTTTGAAACCATCATAAAGTCTCGAAAAAGCAAAGAACTGGTTCGTGATATTCTAGATTTTGATAGTAATTAAAAAACTTACTCTCAAATTTTATCTTTAACAATAGTGACACCTAGTTTACTAGCCTTCTCAATCTTACTGCCGCCATCTTCACCAACGATTAAATAATTAGTGGATTTTGAAACACTATCTGTAACATTAGCATCAAATTTCTGCTCTAGCATTTTTTTGATTTCATGTCTTGGAATATCAAAGCTCCCCGTGATCACAAATGTTTTTCGATAATATGGATTGCTTGTGTCAATTTTAGACTCATCAACATTCGATAAGTAAATTGTATTTACATCTAGTAATTTAAGATCTTTTATTAATGTTTGGTTAGAAATATTTTTAAAGAAGTCAATAATGCTTATCGCAACAACTTCACCAACATCATTAATTTTAATTAAGTCTTCCATTGTCGATTGAGCAATATTGTCAATAGTTCTGAATGTTTTCGCCAGTACTTTGGCTGTTGTTTCACCAATATGACGAATGCCAAGAGCAAACAATAACTTATCCAATGAATTTTTCTTGGATGCATTAATGTTCTTTAATATCTTATTAAACATTTTGTCCTTAATTTTAAAATCGTTGCTTAATATTATTTCTTTTTTATTTTCGAAATTATAAATATCCTGAATTGTTGTGATAATTTTAGCGTCATATAATTTCTGTAAATTTCTTTCCGATAAATCTTCAATGTTCATCGCTCTCTTGCTTGTGAAATGAATCATTGATTGCACAATTCTAGCTGGGCAGGATACATTTGTACAATATTGGTCTACTTCATCTTTCTGCTTCTCTAATAATGAATTACAAATAGGACAATGTGTAATTGGATGAAATATTTTGACATCACTTTGTCTTTTTTTCAAAATAGGTCCCATCACTTTAGGAATTATTTCAGCAGCTTTAAACACTTTAACGATATCGTTGACACGAATATCATTTTCTAAAATGTATTCGGCATTATGCAATGTAGCCGAGGAAACTATTGATGATCCAAGATTAACTGGTTGTAATTTGGCAACATAGGTAATCTTACCTGTTCTCCCCACATTTGGTTCAATGTCTAGCAACTTAGTTTCAGCAATTTCTGGAGGAAATTTATAAGCGGTTGCTCATTTGGGAAATTTAGAAGTCCGCCCAAGAATATCATAGAGTTTTGTCTCATCTTCTTTAATTACTATGCCATCAATTGGATAAGGTAGACTATCGCGCTTTTGTGTAATCTCATTTATGTAATCTATAACCTGTTCTATGCTTTCACAAGCCTTATTTTCTTTGGCCGTTTGAAAACCTAATTGGTGTAATTTGCTAATAACGCCAGATTGTGTAGTTATGTTTAATTGTTTCAAAACTACCTCATTAGGAATGTAATAAGCAATCATGTCTAAATTACGCTTTGCGCTAATAGATGAGTCAAGATTGCGCAATGATCCAGCCGCCGCATTTCGGGGATTAACAAATTTTTCATCATCATCTTCGATCAAATCATTAATTTGCTTAAAATTTTTAAAAGATAAAAATACTTCACCACGTACTTCGAATCGGGGAATATCAATGTCAATAGACAATGGTACTGATCGGATGGTTTTTACATTATTGGTAACATCTTCACCATATTCTCCGTCACCACGAGTTAATGCTTGTTTTAAAATACCATTAATGTATATTAATGACATGCTTAACCCATCAATTTTAGGTTCGACGGTATACCTAACATTGTTTACCCCAACTTCTTTTTTAATATCATTATCAAATTTATGTAAGTCATCATTTGTAAATTGATTAGATAAAGATAGCATTGGCAAGTCATGTTTAACTTTTTCAAAATGAGTTGCGACATGACCGCCGACTCTTTTTGTTGGAGAATCTTCGGTCGCAAAATTTGGATATTGAGTCTCTAATTCAATTAACTCTCGTAGAGCTAAATCGTATTCAGCATCTGAAACAGTTGGCTTATCTAGATCATAATATTGACTAGCCCATTTATTTAACTTCTTTTTTAAATTTTCAATCTTACTTTGATTGATGTTCATTCAATAGTCCTCCCTGCTCCGATACAAATACCTTTGATTTACTTATGTAATTATTAAATCATAACAATATAGGAACTAAAACTAAAAAATTTATTAGTCCAATGTCAAATAAAGTAAATATCCCATCCTTATTTAATTCATTAAACAAATTCAACGATAAAGGATTAACAAATAAAACTATCATAGTTAGAATCAACATTAAATAAGGTGAATTGACCAATTTTACTTTTTTGGTAATCAGTAAAACTATACAAAACACTAAAATGCAAAACAATATTGCTCACGAAATGACATTAAGGTATAGAGAAAAGTTCTTATATGCCGTTGTACTTATACCCCAAATGTGTTGATATAGTAACTCTGGTCATAATCGCCAACTAAATAAATTGTCAAAGACGGTTATTAATAAAAATATAGACAGCAAGTAAATCATCAACGTGATGAATCCAATAATGATGAATGGATGTTTGCTTACAACACCATTTACATGTCTTACTGTAATTTTCATAAAACCACGATGATATAGTAAAAATACTACTAACGATCCCACCAAACAAATGGCTAATAACACTATGTAAGGAATAGACGATGACATTGGAACTCAAACAAATATTAAATACATCAATGGAAAAAATAAATAAATCAATTGTCCGATTGGATTCATATTTTTTAATGAACTGTAACAAAAATTAAAAATTAATAACAAGATAGTCAAAAGGGTGAGGTTTACATCAATGGCGCTAATCCCAACAATGATGAATGCCAGGGTATTGATGGAATAAGATGGATCCATATGAGTTCTTTTAAACATCTGGTAACAATATAAAATAATTGGTATAGATACTCAGCTATCGCCTACCAATGGTGACTCATAGAACATAAAAGAAAATAATAAGAATAACAAGCTAACTGGTATTAATGCAAATATTAATGATGTTTTGCTTCGATTCATACGATTATAAAAAAAGCCAGTAACAGTGCAACTAAAAATAACGGTAAATGTAATGACTTGTTGCCAAAATAAATATTCATTTATGTGCGCAGCCGATATTTTAAATATGGGTACGAAAATAGCGGCAATAACTGCAAATATGGAAAAAGATTGAAAAGTAAAATCGCTACCAGTTGCACCAAATCAGACAACTCGATCATAACCATTGAATTTATCAAGAGAAAAGACACTAATCAAACGTCCCATCTCATCTGTTGTCACCACAGATTCAGTATGATATGCATAAACAATAATGACGGCCAAGTAAACAATGGTTATCGAGAAAATAATTCCAAAATGAATTAATGGTTTTGGTTTTAATTTCCATGAAATAAAAGCATAACGATAATTTCAAATGTATAAACCAACCATGGCTAGTTGAATCGTTAGAAAGAAAGATAAATAAACAAGAATTGTGACTTGGGAAATGTATAGTAATGTAAAAAATAAAAACAACACACTAATAAAAATAAAAAATCCAATGGTGGTGGCGATATATCCATTAACACTAATGTTATTTTTACGAATAAGCTTACCGAGAAAATAACTATTAAAAAGAATAATTAGTGGCACTAAAAATATACTAAGAATTAAAGAGAACATTGCTTCTATTATATAAACAAAAAACGATGGTTCTTTTAATAGGAATCATCGTTTTATTTGGAGCAGATGACGAGAATCGAACTCGCATCTCGACCTTGGCAAGGTTGCGTTCTACCACTGAACT
>JAITPK010000062.1 GCA_031289475.1 Mycoplasmataceae bacterium
GCTCTATCAATTGCGCTAATCCCCCACTTGGTGGAAGCAAATGGATTCGAACCATCGACCTCGCCCTTATCAGGGGCGTGCTCTAACCAGCTGAGCTATACTTCCATTAGGAGCCAAAATGGCTATGTAATTATAAGATATTAACGTTTTGTAAATTGTGGACTTCTTCGTGCTCCGTATTTTCCGAATTTTTTACGTTCTTTAGCACGAGAGTCACGGGTCATCATTTTCTTCTTCTTTAATAAAGTTTTATTGTCGGCATTCATTTCTACTAAAGCACGGGCAATTCCTAAACGAATAGCACCGGCTTGTCCATTGAATCCACCACCAGTTACTTTCACTTTAATATCAAATGATTTTAAAGCGTCAATAATTGCTAACGGTTGCTCCATGTCTTGAATTACTAAGGCATTAGGGAAATATTGTTTTGGTGTGCGACCATTAATCGTAATATTACCAGAGCCTGGTGTTAATGTAACACGAGCAATGGATTTTTTACGACGTCCGAGGGCTTTATATTCTACTTGTTCCATATTTATTTCCTATTTACCTTATACGCGATTGGCTGTTGTGCTGTATGATCTTTACCAGCATCCTTATATACGTGTAACTTCGTAATAATCCGACGTGCCAATCGGTTTTTAGGGAGCATGCCTTTAACGGCGATATAAACTAGTTCGTCAGGATATTTATCTAACATTTCACGGCCACTTCTTTTACGAAGACCACCGATGTAACCTGAATGGTTGTATCAAAATTCTTTTTCTGCTTTGTTGCTTGTTAAGATAACTTTACCAGCATTACGGATGATGACATAATCACCACAGTCAACATTAGCGGTGAATGTGGGTTTATTTTTGCCACGTAGTAAATTAGCAGTAGCTACTGCTAATTGACCTAAAACAACACCACTCGCATCGATGTCGTATCATCGACGGCTAGCTTCTGCTGCTTCCTTTTTTGTCATAGTTGATTTTTGCATAAAAATGAGTCCTTATTATATAGACTAGTATTCCTTTTTGTACATTTTTTGTCCATTTTCAAGGATATCTAGCTTTTTGGCAAGACCAGTTCCGGCTGGAATTAAATTACCTAACATCACGTTTTCTTTTAGGGCACGTAAGTTGTCAGTTTGGTTTTTTACCGAACCATCAGTCAAGATTTTTTTCGTATCTTGGAATGAAGCTGCTGCTAGGAATGAGTCGCTCTTGCTTGGGGCTGTATCTAAACCAAACACTAAGTTAATTGCGGTGATTGGTGTTTTGTCATTAAGTAATAATTCATTATTAGTACGACGTAAAACACCGATATCAATTACTTCACCAATGAAGAACGAAGAATCTCCTGGATTTAATACTTTTACCTTGTTTGTCATTTGACGTAAAATAACTTCAATATACTTGTCAGAAATTTCAATACCTTGTAAACGATAAACTTTTTGAACTTCTTTAATCATGTAATTACGCACAGCATCGATGCCAGCGATTCTTAGTAACTTACCAATGTCAATTGATCCATCAGTAATTTTGTCACCAATTTCCAATTTAGTGCCAACCTTCACACGGAAGATCGCATTAAATGGAGCGTTATATGAACGTACTTCACCAATGTGACTATTTTTAATTTCAATTGTATAACCTTCATCATTAACTTCAATGGTTTTCACTGTTCCATCAATCTCAGAAATAATGGCTGTTTCTCATTCCTTTGGTGGCACCATGTCAAATAATTGTTTCAAACGTTCGAAACCCTGGGCAATGTTGCTACCACCGGCTGCACCACCAGTATGGAATGTTCTCATGGTTAATTGTGTACCAGGTTCACCGATTGATTGAGCGGCAATAACACCAATGGCTGTACCAATTTCAATTGGTTTATTAGTAGTTAAGTCGTTACCAAAACATTTTTGGCAAATACCGTTTTCAGATTGACAGTGTAACACAGAACGGATTTCCACACGCTTCACACCAACACTTTCAATATAGTCGGCCATATCGTTAGTAATGATTTCATTACGACGTACTAATACTTCTTTGGTCTTTGGGTGCATAACATCGTCCATCGCAAAGCGGTTCGCAATACGGTCCGCAAGTGATTCAATTGGTTTGCCACCTTCTTTAGTATCATAGATGGCTTCGACAATTAAACCACGAACCGTACCACAATCTTCTTCAGCTACAATAACTTCTTGGGCAGCATCAACTAACTTACGAGTCATGTAACCTGATTTCGAAGTCTTCATCGCTGTATCGGCCATACCTTTACGAGCACCATATGAAGAGTTAAAGTATTCAGAAATACTTAATCCTTCGATGAACGCATGTTTAATTGGAATTTCAATTGTATCTTTAATAACACGTGATTTGTTTTTTTGATCATAGTTGTATGATTTGGACATTAATCCACGCATACCCATTAATTGGGTAAATTGGGAAACATTACCACGAGCCCCAGATTTTGCCATCACGACAATGGAGTTATTTTGGTTGTCTTTTTCAGCCATGATATCTTCCACATCGTTAGATACTTTGTCTTTAACTTCAGTTCATAATTCAACAACTTTTTTATAACGTTCATCATCAGTTAATAAACCTTTTTGGAATTGACGTTTTAAAAGTGCAACTTTATCATCGGCTTCTTGAAAGTAATCATATTTCTTGGTATATTTTGGAATATCATAAGCCGAAACAGTTGTGGCAGATTTTGTGGAGAATCTAAAACCAAGGTTTTTTATTCCGTCCATGGTTTTAGCAACAGATTCTACAGGGTATTCATTATGTAACATAGAAATAATTAATTGCAATGATTTCTTTGTGAAAGAAGCACGAATCGCTCATTTCTTGATGACTTCACGAACATTTTCGCCGTGACCAACGATATCTTCTTTACTAATAGATGATCGTACACCACTATCGTTAATGTAAGTCATATGTTCAGGCAAAACATTATTAAGAATAATTTTACCAACGGTTGTAATCAAAACACCTTCTTGGGGCATACATTTGTTTGGATAGTTTTTTGTAGCAATACCAACAATACTATGTGGATGTACTTGCCCTAATGCATATGCTTTTAAAACTTCCGCTGTATTAGTAAAGATGGTACCTTCACCAATCTTGTCATGTTCTTCAGCACTTAAATAATAAACGCCAAGAATCATATCTTGTGTTGGGGTAATTACAGGCTTACCATCTTTTGGTCCGAGAATATGTCAAGAAGCTAATAAAATATCTCTAGCTTCAGCAATCGCTTCGGGACTTAATGGTACATGGACCGCCATTTGGTCACCATCGAAGTCGGCATTGAAAGCAGTAGTTACTAATGGGTGAAGACGAATTGCTTTACCATCAATCATTTTTGGCTCAAAAGCTTGAATACCTAAACGGTGCAATGTTGGCGCACGGTTTAATAATACCGGTCTTTCTTTAATGATTTTTTGGACGATTGGTCAAATGACATTTTCTTGTTTTAAAATCATTTTCTCAGCGATTTTAACGTTAGAAGCAATTGGTTTAATTTCTGTACCATATTCATCAAACTTTTTAATTAATTCACGAACAATAAATGGACGGAATAATTTTAAAATCATGATTGATGGAATTCCCACTTCATACATCTTAAGTTCTGGTCCGATTACGATAACACTACGTCCAGAGTAATCCACACGTTTTCCTAATAAATTTTGGCGGAATAAACCTTGTTTCCCTTTTAAGTGGTCAGACAATGATTTCAATGGTCGTTTGTCTTTGCTCATAACTGGTTTACTACGAGAAGAGTTGTCAAATAAAGCATCCACTGCTTCTTGTAGCATACGTTTTTCATTGTTAAGAATGATAGAAGGCACGCCAAGATCAATCATCTTTTTAAGACGATCGTTACG
>JAITPK010000041.1 GCA_031289475.1 Mycoplasmataceae bacterium
GTAATCTGCCTTTCCATAAGCAAGTGGAAAACTTTGGGAAGATTACTAAATGTTCGATGAATGAAATTTTGAAAGTATCAAGTTTAAATGCTTCCAAGTCAATTAATCAGCAAAAACATTTCGGGAACATTATTAAAGGTGCTGAAAGCAATTTTGTTTTATTAAATAACAAATATGAATTGCAATCCACTTTTATAAACGGTCAATTAGTAAAATAAAAAAAGCGTAATTTCTACGCTTTTTTGTAACCTGCAGCTTTAGCTGTTTTGGCATCCACATAGACTTCAACATCTTTGTGGAAGATTACTGCAGAGCAAGGTCATTGTGGGTCATATTTATTTTTAAACATGTGTTTTAAAGCTTCGGCCTTGCCAACACCAGTAACAATAACAATAATCTTACGAGCATCTAAGATACTCTTCATACCCATCGATACCCCCTTGCGTGGTACCATATTTTGATTGCCTTCAAAAAAACGTGAATTAGCCTTGATTGTACTTTTGGTTAAAGTAATAACACGAGTGATACTATCTAGCGATGATCCTGGTTCATTGTAAGCAATGTGACCATTATGGCCTAGACTAATAATTTGCACATCAAGTCCACCATTTTTTTTAATTAAAGTTTCATAAGCAGAGGGATGTTTTGGGTCAGGGAAGTGTGTATTCTTCATTTGAATGTTGATTTGTGAGAACAAACGGAAATTCATGAAGGCACGATATCCTTCGTGAATATAAAGTGGATTCAAACCAATGTATTCATCCAAGTTGAAAGTTTTAATATCGTGATAATTTGTTTTATTTTGTTTGCACTCACGTACCATTTCTTCATATACTGGTACCGCTGTGCCACCAGTTGCTAATCCTAAACAACCACGAGGCTTACTCTTGACGATTTTTATTAATGCTTTTGCAGCGCCAATAGCTGCGGTTTTTTCATCTTTGCATACAAATACTTTATATGGATATGTTGTTAATTTCATTTTCTTCTCCTTAATTCTTTAATGTTGGTGGTGTTTTAGGCTTTTCTTCAACTCTATATTCGCCCTTGGCGATGATATCCTTCATAAGATTTTTAATTATATCAGCCTCATTACCAAACACAGCATACACCGATTGTGGCGATGGATGTGTTACTCCTAAAGCACCAAGTTGTTTCAAACGATCTGAGTTGACAATTTTCTTGTCTTTAACTTGAATACGTAATTTAGTAATACAAGCATCGATATTTATGATGTTATCAGGACCGCCATATGCTGTAATTACTTCTAATGCTTTGTCACGCATTGCAGTAGGCTTACTAGTATTTTTAGCATCATTTTGTTTTTTAACTCAATCTGCTTTACTAAATAATTTTGTGGCGGTACCACGTCCTGGTGTTTGTAAGTTTCATTTTTTAATTGCTCAATAGAATACACCAAAATAAATTGGAAGATAGATTAGTGACATGATTAATAAGATTCAACAATTTGTGCCACCACCTCTAGCATCTGGCATAACACCATATACCACAAAGTCTAAAAATCCTTGTGCAAACGAGAATGTGACATGTGGTGCAATTCCGGGGGCATAGTAAATTAATGTCGTAGTAATCATTCCACCAATTCCTGACATTACGGCATGGAATCCTCAAAATAATCAAGGGGCCAAGAACAAGAAAGTAAATTCAATAGCCTCAGAAACACCGGTTAAACTACTAACAAGTGCTCCAGGAATTACAATGGAGGCGGCTAATTTTCTTCCATCACCTTTTGGGGCAGCATAGAGCATACCTAAGGCAGCTCCGGGTAGTCCGAACAGACCTATAATATAAGCAAAGTTGGTATATTGACCGATTGCCAATAAAGAATGATCTTGAACGATTTGGTCATGACTAAAATTATAAGAAGCAATAATATCGTTAATAGTAATATGCGAAAGATGCGGTAGTGTAGACTTTCCAATCATCTTGGAAACTTCAATTTGAATATTAATATCGCCATTGACGATACTAGCAATTTTGTCATGTGCTAAGGCAGCATATGTATAACCAGAGTCTGTTCAAACACCATCAATCTGATAATAGAATTGTTCGGCAGTATTAAGTGTTCCACCAACCGAAGTAAATCATAGTGTAGTATTTAAAATATGGTGTAATCCAAATGGGACTAACATTCGATTAAATATCCCATAAATTAATGAGTTGATTCCACCGTATTTACCGGAATATGCTAAACCTATACCCATGTAATAAAGTCCAATACCAATCATTGGTCATATCATTGCAAAAAGCATTCCAAGAACGCACGAAGCACCAAAGGTAACGATTGGAATAAATCTTACACCATTGAAAAAACCAATCAATTTTGGTAATTGAATATTCTTAAAACGTCCATACAAATAAGCAACGAGAGCACCAACAACAATTCCTCCAAAAATTGATGATGACAATGTATCAATTCCAATAATATTAGTAAAAAGTGAATTAAACATATCACTGTCAAAGTGATACCAGAGAAAATCGTGATAACCGTCTGGGCGACCGATAATAAGTGCTGATTGGAACACACTAAAAACAGCATAACCAACTAAAGCCGAAAGCCCAGCGGTACCTGAATCATTAGTGAATGTTATGGCGATTGCGATTGCAAATAATAGAGGTAAAATTGCAAAAATAACGCTACCTGGCATCATTAATATATTGCCTATTGCTTGCCCTATTTCAGAAGAGGCTTGAGAAACAATGGTTGTGCCAATGCCTAAACTCAATCCGGCTATAGGCAACATTGCAATTGGCAACATTAGACCACGAGATAATTTAGCAATAACTTCTTTAACAGTGCCGTTGCTTTCTTTCTTTTTTTTCGTTAAAACTTCGCCAAAAGTTTGTTGCTTTTTAATTTGCATTATTGTCTCTCGAAGTTCTGTCAAAGAAATCAAAAGTCTTTCAATCAGAAAGCGTTGACTGTCCAGATCCAGTTTTCGCGCCACCGGGACCATACGCAAAAATTGATAATTGAAATGGTTCCGTGTAGTCCGGCGATATATCTTCAAGGTCTTCTAAAGTCAACCTTCCGTCTCACTTTATTCAACCAAACTCATCCTTATTAGCCTTTTCAATTCACAAACCATCAGGCATTTCTTCTTCGACACTAGCTGGTACAAAAGTTCAATCGACAGAATAGCCTGCATCATCTCAATGCTTTTGATTGCCATCATTAAATGAATATTGATAACTCAAAGCATGATGTGTGGAACCAATGACAGCGGGATGCTGACCATGAGCATTAGGCGTTGCTTGGAAAACGATCCTCAAGTTAAAGTCTGGATCTAAATAAGGGTTTGCGAGTTCAATCTTCTCAAGATAGATGTTCGGTCTAGAGGTGCCGACTGCAATACCTCCTATACCAACACCAATAATAACTGCACAAATGCTAAAAGAGATAGTACGTTTAAATCATTTTTTTAACTTACCATCTTTGTAAATTTTATTATTTTTTAACACTGGGGTGGGGGATGAAACATCGCTCATAAGTTTTTAATTATATTAAATTTGACAAAAATTAATATCAATGTTATTATTATTATTCTTTTAACGATACACCGACAAGAGTTGTCTAAAAGAAATATTCAAGGAGCGATATGCCAACAATATCACAATTAATTCGAAAAGAAAGAAAATCAAAAACAAAGAAATCAAAATCACCAGCTTTAGGTAAAAACTTTAACTCGCTAAAAAATGCGGAGCGTCACGAGTCTAATCCTTTAAAACGTGGTGTTTGCACCCGTGTGGGAACAATGACACCAAAGAAACCAAACTCTGCATTGCGTAAATATGCGAAGGTTAAATTGACTAATAAACAAGAAGTTTTAGCCTACATTCCAGGTGAAGGGCATAACTTACAAGAGCATAGTATTGTACTAATTCGTGGTGGTCGTGTAAAAGACTTACCAGGTGTGCGTTATCACATCGTCCGTGGTGTTTTAGACACTCAAGGTGTTGCCAAACGTGCTCAACAAAGATCGGCTTATGGTGCTAAGAAACCAAAAGCAACCCCAGCAGCATAAGGAGAATAGACAATGAGAAAAAATCGAGCAATCAAAAGAGACATCCTCCCAGATCCAATTCATAATTCCAAGCTAGTTGCTAAGGCAATTAACATGATTATGTTAGATGGTAAAAGAGGTTTAGCACAAAACACTTTATATGGTGCTTTTGAAAAAATTGAACAAAAAACTAAGAAACCAGCGATTGATATATTTAACAAAGCATTAGAAAATATTATGCCTGCAGTGGAATTAAAAGTTCGTCGTGTCGCTGGTAGTAACTACCAAGTGCCAACTGAAGTTAGCCCGGAAAGAAAAATAACTTTAGGATTACGCTGATTAATTCTTTATTCAAGATCACGTAGTGAGAAAACAATGTTGGATCGTCTTGCCAATGAAATCATCGATGCTTCAAACGGTACTGGTGGATCTGTGAAAAAAAGAGACGACACACACAAGATGGCTGAAGCAAACAAAGCATTTGCTCACTTGCGTTTTTAATTGAAAGGTTATAGGAATTTATGGCTAGACAATATCCAATGGAAAAATACCGAAACTTCGGTATTATTGCGCACATTGATGCAGGTAAAACAACCACTTCTGAACGTGTTTTGTTTCACACTGGTAAAACACACAAGATTGGTGAAGTACATGATGGCGGTGCCACCATGGATTGAATGGAACAAGAAAAAGAACGTGGTATTACTATTACTTCTGCTGCAACATATGCAATGTGAAAAGATTATGAATTAAATTTAATTGATACTCCCGGACATGTAGACTTTACAGTTGAAGTTAACCGTTCTCTAAGAGTATTAGATGGTGCAGTTGTTGTATTAGATGTACAAAATGGTGTTGAACCACAAACTGAAACTAACTGACGTTTAGCAGACAATTACAATGTACCACGTATCGTTTATGCAAATAAAATGGACAAAGTCGGTGCTGATTTTGAAATGTCTGTTAAATCATTAAAAGAAAGATTGGGAGCAAACGGTGTTGCCATTCAATATCCAATTGGCTCTGAAATAAACTTTAATGGCATCATTGATTTGGTAACAATGAAAGCGATGATGTATGATGG
>JAITPK010000040.1 GCA_031289475.1 Mycoplasmataceae bacterium
AAATACATAAGTGTTTTGTTAAAGAAGCGATGTTGATAATGTGAGCTTCTTTTTCTTTTCCTTTCAAAATGTGGTTTTTAATTATCACACAAGTCCGAAAAGTCACTTTAAAAAACAATATTAATACTTACATAATTTTTATCATTTATTTATATTAAAATAACATTATCATGAGAATGTATGATTGAACAGAAATTGAACAAGTCGCATTCGAGTTAAAAAATAACAAGGCCGTCATCGTTGAAACCGACACTGTTATGGGTATTATTAGTAAAAATCCAACATTAATTTACAAGATTAAGAAACGTTCTAGAAATAAAAAATTAGTTAGACTAATCAGTTCTGTAGATGAAGCAGCCGGACTAACCATCAATGAAAAAAAAGTTATTGGTAAGTATTGACCGGGTGGATTAACAATTATTAAAAATGGTATTGGTTATCGTATTCCTGATCATGCTAGATTATTAGAATTGATTAATAAGGTTAATGGTGTTTATTCATCCAGTGCCAATTTATCTGGAAAAGATCCAGTATATGATGACAAAGAGGCTATAAATGTCTTTCGTCGTTATCCTTTTGAATTAGTAATTGTAAAAGGCCACCAACAAGATGATGCACCATCCACAATTGTAGATTTGGACAAATTAAAAATACTTCGTGTTGGTAATGTGGATGGTAGTAGCATCATCAATGCGTTAAATAAGGAGCAGAAATAATATGAAACTATACATCGGTAGCGATCACGCAGGATACGAAATGAAATCACAAATTGTGAATTACTTGAAATCACAATCTTATGATGTTGAAGATGTGGGAACTTATTCCTCTGAGTCTGTTGACTACCCTGACTATGCCTTTAAAGTTGGTGAAGCCGTTGCTCGCGACAGCCAAAGTCTTGGAATTTTAATATGTGGCACAGGATTTGGAATGTGTTTTGCTGTGAATAAAGTTAAAGGAATTAGAGCTGTAGATGTAGTAAGAGCAGACATGGCTCCATTGAGTAGACAACACAATAACGCTAATGTACTTTGTTTGTCTGGGAGATATGTTAATTTCAACGATAATATAAATATTATTAACGCATTTTTAAAAGCATCATATGAAGGTGGTAGACACCAAAAACGCATTGATAAGATAAGTGAGTATGAAAAGTAAAAAGTTACTATTCAAAATTACCGGTGCGGTCTCTGCTATCGTGATTAGTTTTGGTGTTGTCTTTGGTTTGGCATTAACCGGTAAAACATCGCTCTATATTGACTTTGACCATCCGAAACAAACAATTAGTTATGCCAACACACCAACCACTACAAAATGAAATGGTAGTGGTACTCCTGATCCGTTCTCAATAGCAGGGCCTGGTGAGAATGCTGTAGACCAACAAACATCACCACAAAATAAATATAACTATAGTGCCCTTTGCGTTGATGGTGCTAATCACCAGGTATTAGACCAAAGTTTTAATCAGTCTGGATATCAAGGACTTGTCGATTGAACATGAACAAATGGATGATATGACAGCGATCGAAAACCTGTTTCTCCGTTGGAATCACCATCATCAACCTGAAACAATACTAGAGGTTCTGCTTATGGTACACAACCAACCACAGATAATACAAGTGATTTTTGAAAAACTTATGCAACATTAATTGAGTCTGGTCGTAAATCTTTAATATTACCAGGGTATTTACATCAAAGTGGTTTGGACACTTTCTATAAACAAGATAAGAACCTTTACAAAACTGCTGGATACATACTATTAGATGCTAATATTCCAGAAAATGAGGATCATGTTGCACTAAGCGAAGCTTATAAAAACGTTGCCTCAATAGTATTCCGAGCAGATGAAGCAGCTTTTATGAGTGGTATTGCTACTTGTCAATATTTGAACGATAACTTTGATGAATATCACAAAGATGGTAGTTTATCAGTCGGTACATTTGGTGGTCTTAATATTCCAACTGTCACTATTTATATGGGGGGGTTCGAGCAAGGCATAATTGCTTGGAACAATAACGTTGAAGCCATCGCTAAAAAAGAAGGATGAAATAATCCCGACCAACATAAAGTTAATTTCATTAATCTCGGTAAAATGGATTCATATTTTAGTAACTCCTTTTCAATTGGCGATGGTAAGCCAATGGCGGCAGCGCTATTGCAAAGAGGGGCAGATGCAATTCTACCTGTTGCCGGAACACAATCAATTGATGCTGTAAAAGAAATTCAATCATATAAATCGAATTGCATTGTTGTAGGAATAGACACTATGCAAGAACTTGATATGAACGTAAATGGTAGGAGTATTTATACAGATACAAAAGGTAATTCTGATGTAATCAAGTTTTCAGCGACAAAAAATATTAGTAGTATTACCTCGCAAATTTTGTCATTATCATATGCTGGATTGCCTAATGACAGTACATTAAACGATTCTGGAGAGACTAAAGTTGGCTCGTACGGATATTTAACAGTTGCCGATATCAGAAATAATGGTGTTTCTTCAAGCGAGCCTTCTCTACCATATCTTGAAAAATTTATTCTTAGTGTTTTCCCTGGTGTAATCCCGCCGGGGCCAGAAGAAGATCTATCTCAATGAGTTATTGATCAATTGTCTAATCTTCAAATCCCCGGAGCATTAGAACCGACAAATTATTTTACTTGACTTTCGTTGCCAGAAAACATGGTGTTTAGAATTTAATTATGAAACGTAATAAAGATCTTAGCATTAAATCATTTATTTCCATTAAAAATACATATGGAAAAATGCCTTATGCCGTTGAAATGCAAGGAATTACTAAAACATTTGCAAACGGTTCCATTATTGCCAACGAAGATTTAGACATTAAAGTAAAAACCAATACCATTCATGCCATTATTGGTGAAAACGGAGCTGGCAAATCAACTTTAATGTCTATTTTATTTGGGATATACAAACAAAATAAGGGGACTATTCACATTAATGGATATGAAGTTAAATTTCGTTCTGCTCAAGATGCATCCGCCGCTGGGCTTGGCATGGTTCACCAACACTTTAAATTGGTTGAGGTTTTTACATTATTAGAAAATATTATTCTGGGCGCCGAAATAACTAAACATGGTCTTTTAGATAAAAAAACTGCTAGAGCAAAAATTATGGCACTATCCCAAAAATATAATTTGCCTATCGATCTAGATAAAAAAGTTTATAAAACTAGTGTTGGTGAGCAACAGCGTGTAGAAATTCTTAAATTGCTCTACCGCGATTCAAACATTTTGATTTTTGATGAACCAACCGCGGTTCTAAGTGATGCTGAAATCAAAGGTTTTTTGAAAATGCTTTTGGAGTTCAAAAAATTAGGTAAGACAATCATCATTATTACGCACAAGTTAAACGAAGTAAAAGAGGTCGCAGATTTTGCAACCGTAATACGGTTAGGTAAAAAAGTTGGCGATTTTGAAGTAAAAAGTACATCAATTGACAAAATGGCCGAAGAGATGGTAGGACGACATCTAAATCCAACACCAAACGTTATGCTTAGTGACAATGTGGAAAACAACGAAGTAGTTCTATCAGTCAAACAATTACAAGCTCATAAACTTTCCAGTCACAAAATCAATGCATTAAAAGGTGTGTCATTTAACGTACATAAAGGTGAAATTCTTGGAATCGCAGGAGTTGAAGGAAATGGCCAAACCGAATTGGCAATGGCTATTGGTGGTTTAATTAAACCAATCGATGGGACAATCGAATTACACACAGATAATAAAATTATTAATATTGCCCATTCAACAATCAAGCAAATTTATGATTCTGGTATCTCACATGTCCCAGAAGATCGTCATAAATTTGGATTATTGTTAGATGAAACAGTGGCCTTTAATACTGTTGCTCCAGAAATTGATAAACGACCATTTTCTAAATTTGGATTTTTAAATCATCGGGCAATTAATGAATATGCTCAAACACTCATTAATAAGTTTGATGTAAGAGGAGCAAGTGCTGGACGAGCACAAGCCCGTAGTTTATCTGGCGGTAATCAACAAAAATTAGTCTTGGGTCGTGAAATTAACAGAAAACACAAACTCATCATCTATGTTCAACCAACAAGAGGGTTAGACCTTGGCGCGATTCAAGACATTCACTCGCACATTGTTGCCGATGCGCGGAATGGGGCGGCAGTGATACTAATTTCATATGAATTAGACGAAATTTTTGATATCGCTAGCACCATCATGGTAATTGACAATGGACAAATTCAATACCATGATTTAACAAGAAATACAACTAGAGAAATGGTTGGCCGTTATATTTCTTCGGCAGTACAAAAAAATGAGGCAAACCATGTTTAAGAAACGCGCTCATTATTATTGAGACAAGTTTGCCTATAGTGATAAAAGGAAACGTGGATTGAAAAGTATTTTAGTGTCTTCGGCTGCAATTTTAGCATCGCTAATACTGGCGTTATTATTAACGTGTATCGTTTATAAAGATATATCTTTATTTGGAAAAATTTTAGCTAAATTTTTTACTGCACCATTTACTAGTAGTTTTTACGATAGTACCATTAGCCGTATTGCCATTTTCGCAGTGGCAGCTACTTCGTTTCTAATAGCTTCTAAATGTGGCTTATTCAATATTGGAATATCTGGACAAATGTTTTTTGGCGCAGCCGTAGCTACTATTGTTGCACAGCATATGATATCAGTACCAAATGGGCTAAGTCAAATCATTCTCTTGTTAATTAGTGTTGTTTCAGCAATGGCAATTGCAAGCATTATTGGAATACTTAAGGCTTATTTGAACGTGAATGAAGTTGTTTCAAGTATTATGTTTAATTGAATTATTTATTTCGTTGCAACTTTCTTTTTAGCAAAATTTTGTATCGCAGATTCATCTGGACTATTCACACAACCACTTGGCACATTGAATGGTAATACGCCTAATCTTGTATTCCAAATGTCCGATGGCTCTAGCTGACTACCAACAATCATTTTGATGATTAGCATGGTGATTTTTGCTATAGTCATTTTAGGGTTCACCACCTTTGGTAAGAAGATTGTAAACACCGGTATGTCGGTTACGGCGGCTAAATATGCAGGATATAACACTAAGGCCAATCAGATTTATGCGATGCTAATTTCTGGGGCAATGGCGGGGGTTCTTGGTGTTATGGTTTATTTGGGCAGCGCCACCAACATGCCAATTAATGTTGCTGCAAAAACATTGCCCCAAGAAGGTTACACTGGTATTTCGGTTGGCTTAATTGCCATGAGCAATCCAATAGCGGTTTTGCCGGTATCTTTATTGTTTGGAATGATTGATGCATCAAAAGCAGCACTAATTGATTTGAGTATTCAACCAGCGATGACTGATGCTATTTTTGGTATTGTTGTTTATGGTGCTGCTGTAATTAGTTTGTTTTACTTTATCGTACCTTTTAAATGATATTTAAGAATATTTAAAGGTAAGGCATATACCGATCATTATGATAAATATGTAGATCACGTGATGTCAGAAATTAATCGTGCAAACAGCGCCCTGTACTATCTGCACAAAATTCATAAAATGAAATTTCAATCCGAAGAAATCCAACACATGTTAAATTCGGCTAATGTCAAGCTTGAACGGTACAAGATTCATGTTAATAACACTATTTCACACGAAGAACTCAATGCATATGAGAACGAAGTGTTTGCAAAGTATTGAAGTTTTAAGAAAGATGCATATGAAAAATTCACAAAATTAGTAGCAGAAACTAAAATAAAATATACCAAAGATTCAAGTGGAGGAAGTCCGTAATGATTGATGTTGGTATTTTAGTTAATTATTTCTTTTTGTTTGGCGCCATTCTACTATCTGCATCGCTAGCTGGTTATTTGTCTGAGCGTGTCGGCATTGTGAACATTGGGATCGACGGGATGATGTGTATCGGCGCATTGTTCTTTGGAATTTATTCGTCACCTGTATTGGGAATGTCCAATCTGGGATTTGGAATGATTATTTTTCCATTGATATTAACTATGTTATCAACGATGTTAATGGGTTTGTTACATGGACTTGCGACAATTAAATTAAAAGCTAATCATATTATTTCTGGTACAGCAATTAACATGATTGGATTAGCATTTGCCACTTTTTTAAATGTTGTATTAGCTGGCCCACTATATGGTGGGGCTGTTAAACTACAAACTGGTTTCATTAGCGTTATCTCTTTAGGAAACGGTGTTTATTTATCATCCATCATTTTATTTGTGGTAGTTATTTTGATTGCAGTCTTAATTTATTTTGTAACCCACCACACAAAAGTGGGGTTGAGGTTTGTTGCCGTCGGTGAGAATCCAAATGCTGTTGATGCACAAGGTATTAGTGTAACTAAATATCAATGAGTTGGTGTTTTACTTTCTTCAGCACTTGCCGGATTGGCTGGAGCACTATTCTTATTTAATGTGAGTGTGTTTAACGGCAACACTGCTGGATTGGGATTTTTAGCATTGGCCATTATGGTTGCTGGCGGATGAATGGTTGAATGAATTTCAGTAATCTCAATTTGCTTTGCATTATTTACGGCATTATCCAATACCAACATTCTAACAAATATGGGTGTACCGAAGGAAATCGTGTTTGCTATTCCTTATATCATTACAGTAATAGTATTGTTAGCCTTCTCAAAACGTTCAATGGCCCCCGCTAATGATGGTATTCCATTTGATAAGACCAAGCGGTAGCTAATCTATTTTTCTAGTATTTTTAGCATCGCTCATGATTTTGCTTAAGCGCTTGGTGTCAATAATTTCTTTAGTCACATAAGTGTTATTGACAGTTTCTTCATCGCTAAAAAATGCATGGCGCATATTAGTGATAATATTATCGACATTTGCCTGAATATTAATTTTGTTGTAATAGGTAGAGTTTAAAGCAATGTCTTGATGAATTAAATGATTCTTAAAAGCTTTAACACATAAATCACTGATAGTGTTTAAGGCATAATAGTAAATCTTATCAACATTACTAACTTGTAAAATTTCCATAATTTTTAAAATGGCGTTGTACTTGGTGTTTTCTTTTGATGTAACCACGAAATATGAATGTTGTCCAGCCAATCCAAAGAATGATCAATTTTTAGCAACGGTATTGAATTCGTCAAGTGCTTTCAACATTTCACTACGGTCTTTATGGAAGACTAACACACTGTGTACAATAGTGGAATTAACGAACTTAACTAATTTACTGTAATCATTAGTATATGGCAAAGGTAAATAATGTTTTTTATTGAGAGATAAAGCATTTAACAAGTTGAGACTATATGCGTATTCTCTTTGAGTGCCAGACACCAACACCAAAGAATTTTGCATAATTGCATAATGCAATATTGCCAACACATCTTCTTTGTCCATAGAGTTGTCATAAATAATTTTGTCTTGATGAATGCTATAAATTCTGGCACCATTGTCGCTTACAACATAACCGTGCTTAATATCTATGTCCTTGATCATATGCTTTAGAAGCGACATAGTCGAGTGGCTGGTAATAATGATGTTTTGGTAAAGCGAAGCATTTTTAAGAACACGAGCAAAACGACCAATTACAAGTTCTTTAGTAATTTCATCATTACCAGGGTTAATATCCATTACGAAGATCTTATCGAAACGATTGTCTTTTTTTTCAGCCATGTTACTTCTTACTAATAATTTGTTCCTTTAGTATTTTTTCAAATTCACTAAACGGAACTTCGTGACTATCTTGTTGACCATACAATCGATAAGAGACTGAATTATTTTTAATTTCGTTATCTCCAATAACGATTTGATAAGGAATCTTTTGAATTTGTGCATCACGAATTTTTTTCGCTAATCTTTCATCACTATTATCAAATTCCACACGAATTAGATTTTGTTCCATAAGCAATGTAATTTTTTCACAATAGATGCCATGTTTCAAAGGATCGACTGGGATAACCGCAACTTGAACTGGTGCTAATCACAAAGGAAAGACGCCTTTGTTTTGTTCCAACAATATAGATACGAAACGTTCTAAAGTACCGATGACACTAGCGTGTACTAGTACTGGTCGTTGTATTTGACCATTTTGATCTTTGTATTGCAAATCAAATTTCTCTGGCAATAAGAAGTCCAATTGAATTGTGTATGCAGTGATAATGCGACCTAAAGCAGTTTTAACTTGCAAATCAATTTTAGGTCCATAAAACGCAGCTTCGCCTACTTCTTCTTTGAAATTAATTTTTAATTCTTTTAAAACTTTACGCAAACTATTTTCGGCACTTTCTCAAACTTTCTCACCATCAAAGAATTTTTTGGAAGTATCGTTTTTATCGTGTAAAGCTAAATCAACAGAATGAATTTCCACACCAAAAGTTGTGCTTGCTTCATTAATAATTTTATAGCAACGCTCTACCACATCTTTAATTTGTTCATTTGTACAAATAATGTGTGTATCAATCAGTTGCATGCTACGCACACGCTCTAAACCTGTCAACGAGCCAGATGTTTCATAACGATGCAAGATTGCATGTTCAGCAACACGAAATGGTAATTCTCGGTATGAACGTGGTTTTTGTTGATAAACCAATAAGTGATGAGGGCAAGTCATTGGTCTTAATACGTGAATATCGCCATCAACATCAATTGTTGGAAACATATTATCACGATAGTGAGATCAGTGACCGCTTGTTTCATACAACTGTTTGGAACCTAACACTGGCGAATTAACGAACTTATAGCCATTGCGTTGTAATAGATTATGAATGTAGGCATCAATTTCGTATTTAATTGCGGACCCTTTTGGTAACCAAATTGGTAAACCTTGTCCGGCCAGCAAATCAAATGTGAACAATTCTAAGTCGTTGCCTAACTTACGATGATCTCTTTCTTTGCGTTCGGTTAATTCTTTTTTAAACTCATCTAAATCAGCCTGTTTATCAAAAGCACATCCGCTAATGGAAGAAAGTTGTTGATTTTTAGCATTGCTCTTTCAATACACACCTGCTACATTCATCAATTCAATTGATTTAATTTGTGAAAGCTTTTCTATGTTTAATTCTTCACACAAATCAAAAAAGTCATCACCAAATTTAACGATGGCTACCTTTTCTTGTCCATGAATCAACTCTAAATGATATTTTTGATTAACAAACAATTCCTTTGCTTTAGCGTATGAAATAAATTCGTAAGTTAATTTATATCCACGATCAATATTTTTACGCATCTGTTTTAATATTTTTGGTAACTCTTTAATTGAAATCGGTGTGTCTAAAGAAAAACTATAGTTAAAACCGTCTTCATTTATAGAACTTTCACCCAAGATAGTGGATGGATAAATGTCTATAATAGATTTAGCCAACAAGATACTAGCTAATTTATTTAACTCTTGATTAATCTGCATATAAACCTATTCTATTTGTTCGATTTTATCAACTTCAACCAACATCTTGTGAATGTTGAATTTTTTTACTCTAAATATTGTTAAAGAACCAGTAATTTTCACTTTTTTACCAATAGCAATTTGATCAATTAAATCTTTTCTTTCAGCATTGACAAGGGCTTCAAATAATCTAGCTCTTTCTACGCCAGCAAAATTAACAATCTGTTTAATCATCACAAAATTAGTTCCTCTTTCAGAAGTTCTAATTTCAGCGATTTCACCACTTAGTTCAACTTTATTAATATCCATATTATGCTACCTTAGCAACATCTTCATGTTGGATGATTTTTTCTACCTGAATAGAAATTTTTCATTCGTTAGTTTTTTTAGAATGATAAGTTCGCAATTGGCCTTCAACTGTGATGTTGGCATTAGGATTCTTTTCCACGATTGCAGCAAGATCTTTAGCTAACGGCTGATTAGCATACAAAGGGAAATAGTTGGCCCATGTGAACTTATTAACTTTACGTTCCTGTTTGATAGTAACAAAGAAACCAGCATCTTTAGATTGGCCTCATGTACTACGGACAATTTGTCCTTCAATTAATACTTTATTTAACATTTTTAACCTCGAGTATTGGTATATATTATATAGATTTTGTAATTATTGTAATTATGAACATGATTTTATTGCAATTAATAGCAAGCATTAAAGGTACGAATCGGTATAATATTGCATAGAAAAATGAACGATGAGTAGTTTAAAAATAATAAAGAAAAAATACATTGCTTTAAACACCGTTTTAAGTGTTTTAGGTGGCGCAGGACTCACATTAGCCATTATTTTGCCATTTACTTTAAAATATTGTAGCGATTCTAAAAATGATATCCGCTATGTGCCAACGGAAATGTTAACTATTGATGCCCTGGGAGTTCTTAAGAAAAGCAATCAATGAAATGATGACAAAATAATTTCTAATGAATACAACACTTTATTCATTCCTAAAGCAGCAACAACAATTGGAGAAGATGCTTTTTACAATACCCCCTCTTTTTCACTATTCAATGGCGTGATTAATAATGTCATATTTGAAGAATCGTCCGCAAATATGATTATTGATATTAGTTCTTTTCAAGGATGTGCAAGCATATCCACAATAAATCTTTCTCACTCATTTCAAACCCTATCAATTGGTTCTTATGCTTTTTTCGGTTGCACAAATTTAACATCGTTTTCAGGAATATCATCAACAACTGTATTAAATGTTGGATATCACACATTTGAGAATTGTTCTAATCTAAAACAATTCGCTTTTCCACTAGAAGTTCTTGAAATTGATGATAAAGCATTTTACAAGTGTAAAAACTTGGAGCCAAAATTTGCTGGTGCTAGAACGTCTTGTCATATTTCATATGTTGGTTTTTATGCTTTTGGTGGTGTTGCTAATCTATCGTTGCTTTTTCTAAAAGGTTTATTAATTGATGATTTCACAATGCGCACCGACAATCCTACTAATCCATCGTGAATCGCTTGACAAAAAGGAAACGACGGTAGTTTATATAGTGCTGGTTGTTTGGCAGCGGGGGCAATTACACCTATTACTGGTGGTATTTCATGATTTAACAATGTCACTCAAACTATCGGTCCAGAAGCTTTTGTTGACTGTGCAAGCGTTTCAAGTATAACCGGTATTAATGCTAATAGTATTAGTTATGGTGCTTTTAGTAGATGTGTAGGTTTAACTTCAATTGATATTTCAAATCTTTCTGCTACAAAATTTACTATCGGTGCCGATGCATTTGCTGAATGCATTGGTTTACAAAAAGTGATTTTGCCTAATCAGTTGTCCTTTGAAATCGGTTCTTGTGCCTTTGAGGATTGTGTGAATATAAACTCTTTTTCTTTTCCATATAATGCATCAACAGCAGCTAACATATCGTTTGGACTTTATTCTCTAGATAATTGTGCTGAGATTGGGAAAATATTTGCCAATAACGACTCGGAAAATATTTTAACAAAAATGAAAGAAGATGGAAAGCTACCTTCAGGTTGAAGTGTTGGATAATATTCTTTCACAAAAATTTATATAAAACTATATGCTATTGGTTTCCTACTATAATAAGTAACTATGAAAAAATACTGTGGAATATTAATTGACTCCGGTTGTACTTATGATGTTAATTTCATTAAAAAACACAACATCGAAATCATCCCTTTATCGTTTACTGACCAAAATAATAAAGTTTATGATGATGATAATAAAGAAATTGATCAAGCGGAATTATTAAAACGACTTGATGCACACGAATCTTTTAAAACTAGTGCTACTCCCATTGGTAAGCTAATGATAAAAGTTGAACAAATGTCTGAAAATTATGAACATATCATTTTTTTACCAATATCTATAGGTTTATCTAGTCAATATGCACAATCACTCATCGTACAACAAGATTATCTTGGGAAATTTTTTCCAATCAAGTCTACAAGTGCCGCCATTGCCAACGAATTTGTTTTAAATGAAGTTGTAAAAATGGTTGATGAAAAAATGGAATTACCATCAATCGTTAGTAGAGCACAGGATTTATATAAATATATTGACACCTACTTTTCTTGTGAGGACTTAAATGGAATGAAATCTGGTGGTCGTGTCACTAATGCTATTATGAAAGTTATTAATTTGTTTAAATTGAAACCAATCATTCAATTAGACGGTAAAAATCAATATGGTGGCGTTGGCAAAAATTACCAAGTTATTTCAAAGAAAATAATTAAAAATATTAATAAAGATTTCCAAAATGAATTGAAAAGTGAACACGTTAAAAGTATTGGCATTTATTTAGGTGGTTATGGAGAAGAAAAAAGAAGCTTTCTTCTCGAAACTTTTTCTAATGCGTTTAATTTCGCTAAAGAGAAAATATTCTTCCGCGATCTACCAACTGTAATTTTAGTGCACACTCGCCGTGGGTGTTACGGAATTAGTATCCAAACAAATATTCCACGCGAAACAAAAGAATATACTGATTAAATTAAACGCTTATTAATCTCGCTATTAATGGCTTGCGAATTGTCACCAAAAACTAAAATAATTTGGTTAGCATTTTTCATAAAACCTTTAATGTTAAATTCGTCGAATGTCTCTTTAAAAATTTGCGCTGTGCTCTTCACATCGACTTTTAATGTAGACATTGTGGCCACAGAACTGGTGATGTTACCTCTGCCACCTAATGATTTAATTAAATCGTCGATGTTAAATTCTATTTTCGAAGAAACTAGTAGTTCATTATTTGAAACGCTAGATAATTTCTTTGCTTTGTTTTTAGCACAAACGTAAGGAATACCAAATGTAAAAATGTTTAATACAATTCACCAAAATTTACGCATATTATTCCTTAATAAAAGTTTGTTGTAGCTTATTAATGTAAGACTTTACATCACCACTAAAGCATAAACTAAACGGAGCATCTTGCTTAGTAATTGTGATTTTATCGCTTGAATTAACATGACGGACACGCATGCCATCAATGATAAGATCACAACGTTGTGAAGATTGAAAATGATTTAATTCTATTTTAGCTGATGAACATAAAACAGCTGGCGCATTGAAAGAGTGATGCTTTGCATGATTAGTTGGTGATAACTCCACAAGCTCAAACGCATCAACATTAGGAAAGATAATAGCCCCACCATTTGATTTAGCTTGTCCTGTAGACCCAGTTCGCGTTGCTACTAATATGCCCGTGCCCATATAATTTTCAAATAAATTGCCATTAATTTGTACATCCATTTTAATAGTGTTTAAAGATTGGATGACAACTTCATTCATGGCATTATATGTAAGATTATCATTAATATTTATTTTTAACAATTGCGGATGAGTGAAATTGTCATCATTAGTAATCGTTTTAATAAAGCTATTAATATGCATACCAAGAAATTTTGAATAAAATCCCACAGTTCCAGTATTAATACAAACAATCTTTGTGGTTTTTTCATAATACTTGCGTAAGTAACGAACATAAGTGCCGTCACCACCAACAATAATTAAATAATCGTGACTAACTTTATTCGAAACTCATTTTGATTTTGTTAATAAAGTTTTTATTTGTTGGGCAACTTTGTCAGATAGTTGGTGGTGATTTGTTTCAATTCAATATGTTTGCTGTTTAATCATGCTCCACTCCACATTCTTTGCCACATTGCTTTTCAAAACCACAAGTTGCAACTTTTTTGCTCATTCGTGCAGTATCGGAATTTAAAAAGATTTCAATGTCGTTAGAATTGTAACCGATTAGCAAACGGTATGGTTCATTTTTCATATATTGAATAATGATAGGTCGTGACAAAATTTGGGGATGTTGAATAATTAAATTAATAATGTCTTCCATCATGTAGTCGTCTAGTTTTGATTGATGTTTTTTAAATTCATTACTACGAATGGACAAAATGTCATCAAAGCCATCTTCAGTAAGCGATAAAATATCTTTCAGTTCTTGGCGGGTCAAAGGAATCTTGGTGAAGTCTTTTTCTTCGTATGCGAGATTATGTTCTTTGAAAAACTTAATGGATTGACGACAACCTAGACAGCCTGAACTTGTGTATATTTTAATCATGATAATACCCGATAATTTTCCCCTATAGTCTTAATTAAATATAATAATACTAATTTATTAAACATATGAAAACAATAATTAGTGGAATTCAACCGACCAATCGGTTAACACTAGGAAATTACCTA
>JAITPK010000052.1 GCA_031289475.1 Mycoplasmataceae bacterium
TTCATCTGTTCAGGATTGTACTTGTTCAGCGGTTAATCTTGGCTTGTTATTGTATTCCATATGTACCTCCTTTCTAATTCATACCCATCATTCGCTTTTGTTCTTGTTCAGACAATACATGGAATGGTTCGTCAAATTTCTTTTGTTGACTTACGGTACGTGTCTTTATTTTACGACCATAATACCATTTATATCAACAAAAGAAGAAAATCACGATTCCAATGGTTGTAAAAAATTCAATCCCAGCGCCAGTGATATCTTTAATTTTTTGTTGGGCTGGAATGAGTGAATTTTGTAAATCAGTTACAATGTTATTTATTAATAAATAGTAGTGATAAACAAAGATAATCGCAAGTGCTAAGAAGGTTATTGAGTAAGCAATTCATTCACCAACATTGACATTAATTTTTTTATTAATGGATAATTTCAAAGCAGCCAATAAAACCATCATGTATATAAAAATGGCAATCAATGATGCAAATGAACTAAAGGAAGCCATATTAAAGAAAACGCCAAATCTTTGATAGTCATCATTGCTAACATTCATACCATATTCACTACAAAGCATTGATCCTTTGATAATGTCTGGAACAACTAATCAAAGAAACGATATAAAAGCAATAATGAAGAGATTTAACTTAGAGGCTGCAATTGGCAATTTTTCTTTATTAAGAACTGAAAATTTATCTGGAAAAAAACCTTCATTTGCTAATGGTTGAATGGATGTGCCACCAAATAAAGATTTTTGCATATATGAATATGTTCTTACACCTAGAATACCTAAAACAGTAATGATAACACCGACGACAGATAATCAAGCCGGCATTCAGGTTATATCCGTGCTATTTCATATTGAAACGTTGTATGCTTCGACTAATTTTTGTGTAGTTGTAAAAAATAAGAAAGTAAAAGCAGTGTAAAAACAAGTTGCGATGATCATGATAACAACAATTCCTCGACCCACTGTTTTTTGGGGGTTTTGAATATTTTTACCAGCTGTTGCAAATAATTCAAAGCCGACAAATGCAAAAAAACAAGCATTAAATGTTTTAATAAAACCTTCAAATGTTAAGTGGGAGTTTTGTGCTCAATATTCAATGTTATTAGCTCCGTTAGTTGAATTACCGCTAGGTGTGCAGGCGATCGCAACAGCAAACACTATAAGTAAAATGAAGGCAAATCACTTGACACCTACTGTCGCATTTGATAATTTTTTGAATCAACGCATTCCTAACATCACGACTATGGCACAAACAAAAAATGCAGCAATGGAAATTAAATCCATTCATAAATCTTGAAAGGCACCTCAGTTTTGAAGAATTACACTCTGGCTACCAATAAAATCAATTGAAAAATTACCACGAATAAATATCATGATTTGATATGACAAAGAAAATGGAATATATACATATTGTAAAAATCCAACGAATATTCCCATCATCTTTCCGAAAGCACTACGAGTGTATACATATGAAGCGCCGTTTTGACTAGCATCATGGTATTTAGACATTTTAGCAAAAGACATAGCACAAACACCAGCTAACAATCCTTCAATGATTCACACAAAAAGTACCCAAAAGCCCATACCATTGCCACCATAACTGGTTGCATTAGCAGCGATAGCAAATGCACTTACGAATGTTGTACCGACTACAAAATTAAATCCAAATCAAATAAATTCTTTTAAAGATAGTTTGTTTTGTGTGAGCTGTTTTTTCATCTAATTTATGACACTTAACTATATGTATATATAGTAATCTTTTTTCTGATTGTGAGACGATTAATTTAATATTTTTTTGGCACCCATAATGTTGTCTATTCAGATTTTAAATTCTGCATCAGGCTTGTACTTATTGTCAAAATAGGCTTGTACATATTTGGACAATTTATCTGCCAAAACTATTGGTTCAAAATAAGGTTGTGTACCAAAATAATATTCATAAACTATCATTAATAATTCGTGTGCTAAAGTCGCCAATGACGGATCTTTAATCAATATTTTTTCAATTGCTTTTTGAGTTTGTACAAAGTAAGGATGTTTGTTGAACTCAAAATCCTTGTTGGTATCAATCTTAAATATTTTATTGATAATTCCATTGTTGTAATCAAATGTATAGATAATGTCGGAAAGCTTGATTTGTTCAAGAGCAAATATCTTTTCAGTATTACCAATTGATTTGTCACTAAAAATTTTGTTTAGATACTGTAAATCTATGCTGTCGATTTCCTTGTGGAATTTTCCAAGAAAGAAACTCAATAGATTTAAATCAACTTTTTTGCCGTCATAAATTTTTCCAAGCATCTCCATTTTGGACATACTATTAAATTTATGTTTGATTTGGTTAACCATAACAATTTTATTTATTTCGACATAGAGTTGTTCAAAGCGTTCAACATATTCCATAGGAATATATGGCGATGCTATTTCCTGATTTACTAATTCAAAAGCACTTTCATATTGCTTGTCAGAAAGAAATTGATCAATTTTACGTAAAATATCTTCGTAATACTTATTTAGCTTTGCCATCTTTTATTCCATTTTCTTTGAGGTTATCATAACGATAAATTAACTCAAAATCCAAGAAATGTTGAAATTTACCATCATTAAATTTTTTTAATACATCTACTTGCACTTCTTTAATTTTAACAATTAACTTTTCAGGATATTTATATTTAATGCTATGTTCGTGAAACTCATCCAAATCTAATAAATTAATTGATTTCCCTTTTGCATCTGGTACGCGGTAGTCCAAATCAAAGTCAATATATTTAATAATTTCCTCTTCATAAATGAATGGACTAGCAATATTGATGTAGTAATAGAACTTATTACCTTTTTTAGAAACAATCATGTTGTATCATTCATTTTTGAAGAAGTATCAAATGGTTGGACGAGATAACTTGCTATGAAAAAAACGTTCATCGGTGCTGCTGGCTGTAATAACGTGTGTGCCTTGAATAGTGACGCAGATATATTCCTCTGTTTCTTTTAGAACAATAGGAAACTCTCAAGTTCGATATACCTTGCCATCAAACTTATATGCATGGATAATAATTTTCTTACCAATTTCCATAAATGCTGATCACCTTTAAACCTATAGGATAATTACAATGAGGAAGTAAAAGTGACTTACTAACTTCATTATAAACAAATATAATATTATAGATATGAGCATTGTTACAGCACGAATGGCAGATTCTAAAGAAGACTATAAAAAAATTGGTATTTCCAAGGATATTGCTATATGAGAAGACGGTACGCGCACTAATGGAGTAGCAGGAACATATGAGTGGTGATATTTTGATTGTCATTTAAAAGATGGAACAACAATTGTTATTGTATTCTATACAAAATCCTTAATGTCTCCTTCTTCTAAAGCAAAACCTTATGTTAAGATCAACATTACTTCACCAAATCAAAAAACTATTGAATCTGTGTTTTATTCAAACGAAAATGACTTCTCTTTTTCCAAAGAAAAATGTGATGTGAGAATTGGTAAATGCTATTTTAAGGGTGACTTAAAAAACTATGACATTTATTTTATTGATGATAAATTAGAAGTAAAGATAGGTTTAAGTTCTAATGTTCAACCATGAAGACCAGAATCTGGACATCTCTTCTTTGGTAAAAAAGATGAATATTACTTTGCTTGATTACCTTCAGTACCCGAAGGTAATGTAAAAGCCGATGTAACAATAAATGGTATTACCAAGCAATATACTGGTTCAGGCTACCACGATCATAATTGAGGCAATTGTACTATGCTAAAATTAATGAGCCATTGATATTGAGGTCGTGCGAAAATTGGTAACTATCAATTAATTAATTCTTATATTTATGCCGAAAAGAAATATGGAAATACTGAATTTCCGATATTTATGGTTGCTAAAGATGGGAAAATTATTGGAGATAATCCAAAATATCTTAAATTTACGGCAAGCAACTCAATAGTGGATAAAATTACCAACAAGCCAGTTCATCAAATTTTGATTTATGATTACGACGATGGACAACAGCACTTTAAAATTACATATGAAATTCATTCTACTATTGTACAAAGTGAATTAATTGAACAAATTAAAGGGGTGAAAAAAATATTGGCAAAATCGGTAGGATTTGATGGTGCTTATCATCGCTTTTTAGGTAAGGTAACATTTGAAAACATCACTAATGGTGTTGTTAAAGAAACACTTGTTGACGATAAAGCTGTTTGAGAATTAATGTATTTTGGACATAACCAGGAAAAAAAGCTACGAAGTTCTAATCTTCATAAGTGGCTTATAAACTAATAAACTAACCGGTAGGGCAACGGCTAAAGTGACCCCATAAATTGGTAGATTAAAAATAAAACTACCTCATCATTGACCAGGTGTTCATCATAGAACACCGGCAACTGTATGAATGAATAACTTTAAAAATACACCAGCAATTATGCTGAATCCAAAAATCAGCATTTGTGTGACAAACGCTTTTTTTGGTGATAATTTGTCATCACTTCAATCAATATATTTATTGATAAAAATCATGGGTAAGAATATATAGAATGCTGCCACATATTCCAACAATAGATCATAGAAATTAGCGATTGATGGTGTCACGACCATTAATAGTCATGGTGTGATGATACCGAATGTTCATGTTCATTTGGCATCACGAATCATTAATAGACCATAAACATAACCAACAATATATAGTTCCAATCCATAACCATTAATGACTGGTATGAAATAAAAAATCGCTTTCATAATTAGTGTGATAGCCATAATTAGACCTGTGATAACTAATAGACGAACTTGATTTTTAGATTTTTTTTGTATATCTTTTGTTTGCATAAAAAAATCCTTCTTATGCAGAAGGATCATTCAATTCAAAATGTTGAACTCCCTCCGCGAGCATTACCTCGATCAGGTTATAGGGTATTTCTCAACCAGTCTATA
>JAITPK010000059.1 GCA_031289475.1 Mycoplasmataceae bacterium
CGACCGTTTGGGATGTAAGCCTGTGTGTCGCCTACCCATTTGCCAAAACAACCGTCTATATGTCTAATTTGATCTACATCGAGTCTTGTTGTAAGTTTAGAAACCTCTCAAGACCTATGCGCTAATAGTTTGTGATTATGGTTTTGTCCATAATATTGATCATAAAGTCAGTTGAATGCACTTTCTTTTGAATGACCCGTGTTGTTACTAACATCTTTTGAAAGAATTACGGTATTAGCTTGTCGTATATCTTCTAAATAATTGCCTGTAAAGCATTTTTTTACATTTTTACGTAATATGTAGAAATATGTCAGAGCGTTTCGTCTTTTGGCCAATTCGAATAACACTTCTAACGAAATAACATTGTTTGTTGTGTTCATAATGAACTCCTTTAAATATCTAATTTCTAGTTATTCTCACAATGCGAGTGTCCTAGATCAGTTATTTTCGAATTCAACGATTCCCACCAAATATAGAAAAGTTCCTTAGTTGGAACTTTTTTATTTAATAACTAATGAATTTTGTGTTCCTTAAATTAAAATTAAACTGTGAAGACACGTGTGCCTAAAAAAACTATAAGCAAAACGTTAATTGCTTTCCCATTATTGATGTCAATTGTTTTAGGCACCAGTTCAGTATTTTATACAAGTTGTAGTGGTGCGTCATCTATACCTAAGAAACCATTGATTTATCAAGTTTATCCAATGTCTTTTCAAGACACTGATAATGATGGATATACCTGAAAGGGATGAGATGGACAACAAGATAAACAATATGCAATGGGTGATTTGAAAGGAATCATTCAGCACCTAACTTACATTAAGTCATTAAATGTGGATTACATATGATTAGCTCCGATTTTTACCACTAATTTTTATGATAACGGTTATGACATTATTGATTTTTATCATGTTGATCCTCGTTTTGGAACAGAACAAGATTTAAAAGATTTGATTACAAAAGCAGGTAAGCTCGGCATGGGAATTATGCTGGATATGGTATTTAACCATACATCCATTGATTGCGAATGATTTAAAAAATGAGCAGATGGCGATCCCGAATATGCTGATTATTATTTTAAAAAAATATCCGACACTCAACCTGACCCTGAAGTAAACTCTTTTTTCCAAGGGCCTGCTTGAGCGCCGATTCCAAATAAAACCAATGAATGATTTTTTCACATTTATACTCAACAGCAAGCCGATCTTAATTGAGAAAATCCAAAAGTAAGAAAACAAATGAGGGGTGTTTTAAACCATTTTGTGAAACTTGGTGTAAAAGGATTTCGATTTGATAGTTTTTGTGAGATTGACAAATCTCTTTATCCATATGCCGTACAAAACCCAGGTAATGAAAGATATTATTTTACACATGGGCCGAAAATAGACCAGTATTATCAAGAGCTGTTCCGTGGATTGCCCAAAAATATTTATCTAATGGGTGAAATTGATGCGGCTAATACAAGCACAGATGATTTTTATCAACACACCGACAAAAATCATATTTTCAATTCTGTTTATACTAACGATTTTAATGAATTTAATAAGGCCAGTGTTGGTGATGAGGATGAGGCTAACCCATTAGATTTACCAACACTATATGACAATATATCCCGTTTTACTAAAACAAGAGGGACAATAGCAAAACTATTTGAATGTCACGACAATCAAAGGCCTATTAATCGTTTTGTTGGGTGAGACAACCCAAATTTACGAACATATATTTCAGGAGTTGTTATGGGAATCACAGCAACATTACCAGGACCAAATATTTTATATCAGGGACAAGAGATCGGGATGATCAATACTCCGTGGGCATCAATTGATGATCATCGAGACATCGTTGATTATGTAGCTTATCAAAATGCTGGTGACCAAATGACTAACAAAATTATAAATGGAAGTCGTGACAATGCTAGGACACCAATGCAATGAGATGAGTCGATATATGCTGGGTTCACATCAAGTTCAGGAACTAATGAACCGTGATTGTGAGGAGAAACTAAACAACCTACTATTAGTGGAATTAATGTTGTAACTGAAGATCGGCAAGCAGGTTCGTCTTTAAATTTTGTTAGAAGATTAAATAAGTTTATTAAAGATAATCAAATTTTTGTGGATGGAAATTTTGAACTTCAAGAATTTGATGGTGCAAATTACGTAATTACTTATCTATGGGAGAATAAACAACAAAAAATAAAAGTTGTATGTAACCTCAACTCAATTAATGTTGACTATAACTACAACACAAGTGATGTTTTGTTAAGTAATTATTTAGCGAATGATTTGGTTACTAACAGATTGAAACCCTATCAATTTTCAATAATCACTAATTAGTTTTCAATGCTTATTTTTTTATTTTTTAGATAGTTAAGAATGCCAGCATCTGTCTTAAAATTAAAAACCAATTTATAAGCAACAAGTGATTGAAACTTGCTAACGTTTAATTTAGAAAACGACGACGTAGTATATTTTTTTTCGCCCACCAAAGGGTGACCGATGAAAGCCATATGTGCCCTAATTTGATGTGTTTTTCCTGTAATAAGTTTGATTTCAAGTGTACTAATGTTTTTAACATGACTAATAGTTCTGTATTCAGTAATGATTTGCTCAGAAGAAGTACTAATCGGTTTCTTACTAACCGTAACAATTTTAGATTTTGTATTTCTTGTTAAATAATCTCGCAGGACACCTTGTTTAGGATCAATTATTCCATAAACTTGACAAAGGTAATATTTGTCTATTTCTCGATCTTTGATTTTTTTACTAAGTATTCTTAATGATTCAGCATTTTTAGCGGCTAATACGAGACCACTAGTGTTACGATCTAAACGATGTACAAGTGAAGGGACAAAACTATTTTCATTTTTATAATCCCATTCTCCCTTGTCTACTAAATAATGTTGAATACGATTCGACAAGTTATCTGCATTATTAGATTCATCTTCATGTACAACTAAACCTATAGGCTTATTAACTATCAAGATATTACTATCTTCATAAATTATATTTATCTTATTAGGGGCTAATAAAAAATCAGTCTTCATTGTTTTTTTGGTTAACAGTTCATCATTAATGTAAGATTCAATTTTGTCATTTAAATTAAGTCGATAGTTTAATTCACATTTTTTGCCATTGACCTTAATACGCTTTGTTCTAATGTAACGATAAAGAAGACTTAACGAAATTTTGGGATAAGTTTTTTTAATAAAACTATCTAGTCTTTGCCCTTGATCATTTTTATTAATAATTATTGTTTGCATATTTGATAAAGGATGACACCAACAGCAATAGAAACATTTAATGAATCAATTTTGCTGTTGATAGGAATATAGATAATTTCATCACAGAGTTTCAGATCGCTTTCTTTCAATCCATTACCTTCATTTCCAAAAACAA
>JAITPK010000066.1 GCA_031289475.1 Mycoplasmataceae bacterium
AAAGATGACACAATTGATAATTCTTTAAAAATTGACCAATTATTAGATAAAATATAAGTCCCTTTAAACTATATGAGTGATCTAGATAACAAAGAAAAGAAAAACGAAGGCGAAACAACGAGTGGTGTGAAGATTGACTTCAAACCAGCCGATGATAAAGAGCCTACTTTTGTTGTAAAAAAAACACCAGATCAAATCAAAATTGAAAACGCTCAAATAAAAGCGCAACCTAGTACTTTGGACATTAATTCCAACCTTGGTTCGTTTGCTAATGTAGATGAGCCTAATCCTTTGCAACAAAAAGTGGAAACTGAAGAAGCACAGCTTGGAACCACCAAGGTTGCTGTAATTGAAAAAATTCAAGAAGTTACCGACGAAACCACTGATAAACCTGTTGTTAACGAAAAAGATACAAAAATTGACTTTGGTAAATTTGATCGTAGAAAACAAACTAAAATTCAAACAAAATTAGGAACAAAACTAGATATCTGGTTGAGAAATCCTAAAACATTGTTAAAAATTTGATTGTTAGCTATTGCCGTTATTGTCATTATTTGAGCTTCACAAATTTGTTATGTAATTTTTGTAACTGGTTTATTAAAAAAACCAACTTTAAACGGTTTGTACCATGATGTTGGTGTTGCTGGCAATGTTTTAAGTTATATATCTATGGGGCTGCCAATAATTCCATTCATTTATTTGATCACTACTGCCATCATCGGGGTTAATGGTGTATTAAGTTCAAGAACCTTCCATTACTTCTTATGGATTACTTTGATTATCGCATTTGCTTGCTTTCTTGCAAGTACGTGTTGTTCCGGATTTTACATGTCTGAATCATTTTTATTTAATACTCACACAAGCTAATATCAACTAATGATTGCGATAAGACTTGCCTAGCAAGTCTTTTTTCTTACCTTTGGCGTCAAATCAAAGCTGAGATTGTTTACCGTTTAATAACGCAACTTGAAAATTACGTAAACTAGCTTTAAATTTAGGATTGGTATAGAAATTACTATTAATAAAATCTTTAACATATTGTCTTTGGGTCGTGGTTTCATTTGGACAAGAATGTTTGATTACTGGTATTTTCAGTTTTTTTGAAATGGCAATCGTATCACTTTCCTTAATTAAGATAAATGGTCTAATTAAGTGGATATCGTTGCGGTCAAAGAAATTGTCTGGCATAAAAGTGGCGAGACGTCCTTCGTTAATCATATTCATAAAGAATGTTTCGATTGCATCATCTACATGATGACCAGTCGCTAATTTATTAATGCCCATTTTTTTAGCTTCTTTGACCATAATGGCTTTTTTTAATTTAGCACATAATGAACATTGTACTTTACCAGTGCGACTTAATTTAGCTTTAAGTGCATCGCCAACTGTTGAATTAATAAATTTAACCTTTAAATCATTATCCTTTAGTCATTGTTTGTACTTAGTGTAATTAATGTTTTTGTAATAGTTCATTACAATGTGAACACCATGTATTTCAATGTTTCATCCCTTTTTGTGTTTCATGAAATTGGCATAATGTTTCAATGCCATAAGCAGCAAAGTGGAATCTTTACCACCACTAACACCGACACCAATTTTATCACCGTCTTTAATAAAATTAAAGGCATTATTCGCACGAATAATACCACCAACAAGTCTACGCATTGATAAATTATATTACAATCTTAATATGCCTAATATTCTAGTTGTGGACAAACCGAAGGGATTAACATCGAATGATGTTGTTCAAAAGATTAAACATCATTTTAAATATAAAAAAGTTGGCCACGCTGGAACGCTCGACCCCAATGCAACTGGTGTTTTAGTAATTGGATTCAATGAAGGAACAAAATTACTTTCGACACTAGTTAATGATACAAAGGAATACATCGCTGACATTCAATTTGGAATTGAAACCGACACTTATGATATTACTGGAAAAATATTAGTAGAAAAACCATACAATCACATCACATTAGAAATGATTGCACATGCTCTAAATCATTTTAAAAATAGTGAGTACCAACAATTACCACCGATGTATTCAGCAAAGAAAGTACACGGAATTAAATTGTACGAATTAGCAAGAGCAAATAAAACGATCGATATCAAGCCAGTATTAGTTAAAATCAATTCATGCGAAATTATTAATTTTGATAATCATATATTAAGGATTAGTTTAAATGTATCAAAGGGATTCTATGTTCGTAGTTTCGCACACGATTTGGGAATATATTTAAATTCATGTGCCACTATGGGAGATTTAAGGCGCACAAAGAGTGGGCAATTTACTATCGAAAATAGTATTACATTAGATAATTTATTGAAAGATAATTCGTAAATGTCATTAATTATTCCTTTTACAAAAAGCTTGAAAGCGACTAAACCATCATTGCCAATTGTGATAGGTTTTTTTGATGGGATTCACAAAGGCCATCTAAAACTATTCAAGAATTTAAAAAATAATAAATTTAATATATTAACTTTTGTAAATGTGCCTGGAAAACACAACAATTTTATTTATGATGATAAACAACGAGTCAATAATCTGAAATCTTTATCACCAAACATTGTTTATGTTTTAGATTTAAAGAAAAATAATATGCAAACTATGGCGTTTGTCTATCATTTACAGCAATATGTTAAGCCTACTCACATAGTCGTAGGAAGTGATTTTAAGTTTGGGCGTAATAGAATTGGTAATGTAAATCAACTAAAGAAATATTTTAATATCAAAATCATACCAATTGATTCTAAATATAAAACTTCGCAAGTAAAATCACTTTTAGCTAGTGGTAGCATTGACAAAGCTAATAGTATATTGTTTAAGCCTTATACAATAACAGGAAAGGTAAAACACGGTCAACATTTAGGTTTTAAATTAGGATACCGAACAGCTAATGTAGCTTTGACGGATAATGTTATTCAACCTAAAGAAGGATCTTATTCTGGTTACACATATGTCAAATTAAAAAAATATAAGTCAGCCATATTCATCAGAAATCATTTGGCAGAAACGCACATCTTTAATTTTGATAAAAACATATATGGCCGAACTATTTCTATAGAACTAGTGAAATATCACAAACCTTTCTCAAAAACTAATTCATTCAATGAACTAAAAGACACTATTAATAAAAAAGTGAAAGATATTAAACTGACTTTTTAGATTTGGATTTTTTTAATTTATCGTAAATTTTGTCAATATCACTTAAATATTTTGTTCCCATTCCGATTTTAAAACCTTCACTCTTGCCGTATTTAGGAATCACATGAATATGAAAATGCATAACGACTTGGCCTGCAATGCTGCCCTCATTAGATAAGTAATTAAATCCCCATGGTTTTAAAGGAGAGTCTTGAATTTTTTTGGAAACTTCTTGAACTAAATCAATAACATCGTGTAGTGTTTTGCTATCGCATTGGCTTAAGTTCATTACGTGTTTCTTAGGAATTACTACAGTATGACCGTCGCTCATCGGTTGAACATCCAAAAAGGCAATAGCTCCATCGTTTTCAGCAATGATTTTAACCGGTATTTGTTTTTCAATAATCTTACAAAAGATACAATCCATAAAATAATTATAGGTGTTCATTTGTACACACTATTTAATTATTTACTAATGCTATAATTATTAAATATGGAACTTAATCAAAACCCAACGGCTGAACAAATCGCCAATATGTCTGAACAAGAATGACAAGAATATCGTCATAAATCTTGAGATAAGAAACGTGAATATTACGCAAAAGATGTCCCTGATTGATATTTGCGTAGTCAAGAAAGCTTTGCTCAATTTTTAGAGCGCAAGCAACCAGCTAAGAAATAGCGCTAATTAAGACCGATGTCTTTACGATAATGTGCACCTTCAAAATGCACATTATCAATTTCTTTATACACTTTGCTGCACGCTTGTTTTAATGAACTTTCAACGGCAACCACCGATAAGACTCGACCACCATTAGTGTATATTTCATTATTTTTATTAACTGCTCCTGCCACGAATACTAATGGATGTCCTTTAATTGATATTTTATTTCCCTTATTAAATGAACCTGGGTATCCACGAGATGTCATTACAACATTAATGGCCGTTCCTTTTTTTCACTTAAATTTGAAATTGCTTAATTTATCTTTTAATGTGTCCATAAATAATTGATACAAATCAAAATCCATTAAAGGAACAATTGATTGACACTCAGGGTCGCCCATACGAACATTGTATTCTAAACATTTACATCCATCTTTAGTAATCATGATTCCAAAGAATATAAAACCATGAAAATTAAATTTTTCTTTTTTAATTCCCAATAAAGTTGGGTTCATAATATTGTTAACAAAATCTTTCATTACTTCTTTAGTGACATGTGGATTAGGTGCTACAGCACCCATACCACCAGTATTGGGTCCTTTGTTATCATCAAAGATAGTTTTATGATCCTGTGCCGATACTAACGGTATCATTGATTTACCGTCAGTAATACAAATAATAGAAGCTTCTGTCCCTTTTAGAAATTCTTCAATTACAATCGATTTACTTGCTTCTTTGAAAGCACCATCAATCATAAATTTCGTAATCGTATTTTGTGCTTCTTTGAAATTTTTACAAATTTCTACACCCTTACCAGCAGCAAGTCCATTTGCTTTAATAACTAAGGGAAACTTTGCATTCTTAATATAAGCACTAGCTGCAAATGGACTTGTGAAAGAATTATAAGAAGCTGTCGCTACACCATATTGCTGCATAAAATTTTTACTAAAAATTTTGCTACCTTCTAACATTGCTGCTTGATGATTTGGGCCAAAGATATTTAATTTATTTTTTTGGAATAAATCAACTATCCCTTCCACTAGTGGTTGTTCAGGGCCTACTATAGTTAAATCAATCTTATTATCTTTGGCAAACATTAAATATTCATTAATTGAATGCAATGAAACGTTACAACATTTTTTAGCATTCTCAGTTCCAGCATTCCCAGGTGTTACATAAATAGTTGTAACTTTTGTTGATTGGGAAAGTTTCCACGCAATTGCGCTCTCTCTCCCACCAGATCCGATAAGTAATATTTTCATAGCGTTAATTTTACTTAAATTAGTCCGTTTATTCATATAAAATAATTAAGTGCATAAAAATAAAATACACATTAGTTCCTTAGGCGATTTTAGTCCATCTATAGTACAAGTAGTTTCCAAGAAAAAGAGCATTGGCTTTGTTTCGGCAATTAGTTTAGTAGTGGGATCATCTATTGGTGCGGGTATTTTTATTAAAAACCACGAAATTTTAAATAACGTCCATGGTTCTGTTGGACTAGCAATAATTGCCTGAATCATTGCCATCATCGGTATCATAGCATTAGCGCTTGCTTTGCCAGAAATTTGCAGTGGAATTCGTAATAATAGTCAAGGCATTATCGGCTGAGTACGTAAATTTAATAAAAAGTTTACCTATTTAGGGTGTAAGAACTTTATGACATATCTACACTTGCCTATTTATTATTTCATAATGCCGTTTTATCTAATAATGACTTTACAAGAGGCGTTTGGATTCCAAATGGAATGATATTATTTAGTATTAATTTCTTTAGGCATATCTACATGATTTATTTGGATATCAGGTATATCAGCTAAATCTGCAAATATCCAAAATTGAATTACCACTTGTATTAAATTTTTGCCAATCATTTTTGCAGCAATCGCTGGTTTTGTAGTAATCGGCATGGGTCTTAGAGGTACTCCTGTTTATTGGTGAAATTATCCAGATGTATATACAGAACATTTACCTTTATTTAGTGATAAATGGCCAGCAATTGGTGTATTGAGTAGCATCCCTGCCATCTTTTTTGCTTTTGATGGTTTTTACTCTACTGCCGGTATTCAAAGCGAAATGAAAGAACCAAGAAAAATTTCATTAGCAATGGGTTTAGGAATGGCTATAGTTAGTGCTTTGGATATCACCATTTCTATCTCCTTATTGTTAGGAACAGAAACTGGCAAAATGTCTGATCTTCCAAAAGAAATTCCACAGGCTGTATTTGCAATAGCAAATATATGCGTATCAGTTGGTATTCTCGGTATTGTCAATGGTGTCTCCGTTTATTCTGCTCGTTATTATCAAGATTTAATCATCCACGATGAAATTCCTTTTTCCATTTTTTTAAAAGTACATAGTCATAGTTCTAGGCCAATTATGGGTACGTTAGTTTCCTATATCATCACACTTTTTTGATTCGCTGTTTTTACCTCGGTAGGAGTTTTCTTTATTAATTCTGGACATTATGGCACCATCCCTGGGTGAGAACAAGAAGGATATATATATGGTGATAAATATGTTTGTGCACTATATTCATTCTCTGACCTTATTGGAAATTGAAATGCTGTAATTGCGTTTGCAATAATTATGCTTGCTGTAATTGGTGTTATGAAAAACCGTAAAACTAATGAAATAAAAGTAAAAAGATCTAAATACTTTATTTTTGGCGGTATTGTTAGTTTAACTATTGTTGGTGCTAGTATCTTGTTTATTCCGATTCAGTCAGTCGGTAATTTGGTTTATTTAATTGGCTACAATCAAGGTTGAATACCGATGCCCGCTGATTATCATAGCCCTAAACCTGACAATGTTGATATATTTGGAGCCAGCATGCAAATTGGAATGTTTCTCATTTTCTTGCTTATTATGTTCCTTCCTGCTATCAATCGTTCAATTGGTGATAGAAGAAAGGGAGTAAACAAATTCTCACATAGCACATATTAATATGAAAAAAATGAATGCAAAACAAAAATTGATAATCCAGAGGATCCCAAACATCCCAAATTTTCCTACTAAAGGAATCCAGTTCAAAGATGTCACACCAATTTTGGCTTGCCCCAAAACATTATTAACAACAACAAATGAATTGGCAAAAATTGCAAAGAAATATCATTTTGATTACATCGTTGCTCCAGAATCACGCGGTTTCTTCTTTGGAATTCCGTTAGCTCAAGCATTAAAAAAACCTTTTGTCCCTATTAGAAAAAAGGGAAAATTGCCTAGACCGACTGTTACGGTTACAGAGCATATTGAATATGCTGATGTATCTCTACAAATTCATAAAGACGATATTAAACCAGGTAGCCGTGTTTTGATAGTTGATGATTTACTTGCTACCGGTGGTACTGTCAAAGCTATTATTAAATTACTCAAATTACTAAAAGCGAAACCTGTTGCTATTCTGTTTGTAGTCGAACTACCAGATTTAAACGGACGTCATCTTTTCGATAATCTTGGCATTCCTTTGCATGCAATTGTCCAATTGTCTGGTAAATAATTTAACGAGAAACATTTTTTGGATTAGATAAATGCATTTTTAAATACATTCGTTCAAATAATAAATTATTATTTTCAAAAACTTTTGTGAAGCGAAATACTATATAAAAAATTATTGCTAAAATAATAGCAACAATTACATCCAATATAAAATGTTGTTTAACAAAAAGTACCGATAGACTAACCGTAACAAAAAGAACTACGGACAAACTCTGCATACAAATAGTTCTTACATTTTTCTTAATAAAAGAAAATGAAACTAATAGTATTGCAATTAAAAAAACAATATGAATTGACGGCATATTATTTGCATTGTTGACAGCATCAGGAGCGATTATGGTTGAATACAACCACCAGCTAGCTCCGCTACCTGTTGGTGGCACATTATCTGTTAAAGTATTGGGAGATGGTATAACAATAAAACAAAGAAAACAAACTAAGAAACATGACCCCTCCAGAACTACCAACATATGCACCGCTTTTCGACCGATTAAAAGATTTATTACGAATGACGCCATTGCAACATTGAAACCGACACCAAATAAATACACTCATGAAAATCCTACAACAAATGGAATTTTATCATCAAGTGGTAATTTAATATTCACATACCACACTTCCTTATAAAAACTATTAATGAAAGAACCCAAATAATAAGCACCACATTGCATAACCGCAATAATTAAAGTTGGTATCAACGGAACTAAGAAATATTTTTTAAATACATCTAATTTATGTTCTTTTTTATTCATAATGCTCTCCTGGTAGATGCATTTTTAAATATATTGTTTTAAAGAATAAATTAATTTTTGGGAAAATTTTTGCAAAGTGAAAAATTACATAAAGAACTGTCATTAAAATAACAGAAGCGATTGCATCCGACACAAAATGTTGTTTAATAAAAAATGTTGATAACCCCACGATAACAAAAACTATGGAGGACAAAATACACATACTAATTACTTTTATATTATCTTTTTTGAAACCTAATTTGACAAATGAGAAACAAGTTAAAACGACAGATATTAAATAAATAAAATGTTGTGAAGGAAAATTAGATGCATTATTTGTAGTATCAGGAACAATTAGTGTTGTATATAATCACCCACTAAATCCAGTTCCTGGATCCGGCTTTGGAGTAACTAATGATGTTATAGGTGAAGGAATACAGATAAAACAGATTAAGCTTAATAAGAATCCAACTATTTCAAGTGTTACCAGCATATACATTGCCTTCCGACCAATGAAAAAATTTATCAAAAACAAAATTAAAATATTGTAAACATTCCCTAACAAATATATCGTTGTGAAATCTACTAGAAATGGAATTTTGTCATCGACTGGTAATTTAAAATCAACACTTCACATGGTTTTATAGAAACCGTTAATAAATGAACCTAAATAATATGTGCCAAATTGGGTAATAGCCATAATTACACAAAGAAATAGTGGAACTAAGAAATATTCTTTAAAACGCCATAGTGTTTTCTTATTTTTTTCCATAGTTAATGTTTAAAGTGCCTAGTACCGGTAATAATCATTGATATTCCGTGTTCGTTTGCTGCATCAATTGATTCTTGGTCTTTAAGTGATCCGCCTGGTTGAATAATTGCCTTAATGTCGCATTTTGCCGCTTCATCAACGACATCTCTAAATGGGAAGAATGCATCAGAGGCTAATACAGTCGCTCCTTTGCCACGTTTCAGAGCATCAATGGTTGGTCAAATTCGATTAACTTGTCCACCACCAATGCCCACAGCTACACCATTGTTAGCAACAACAATAGCGTTAGATTTGACGAATTTAACAACCCGCATAGCGAACAACATATCTTTCATTTGTTGTTCTGTAGGTTGCCTCCTAGTGACAACTTTGATTTCATTAATAAATTGCTTATCTTCTGACTGAACTAATAAACCACCATCAACTGAAACAACATTGCATTTACATTGAGGTTTGTTGTTAAATTTAATCACTCGTAAGTTCTTTTTAGTTTTTAAAATATCAAGTGCATCTTGATCGAATTCTGGTGCAGCTACTACTTCCAAGAAAATTTTCACCATCTCTTCAGCAACATTCTTTGTTACTTTGCGGTTGAATGATACAATGCCACCAAAAATACTTGTCGGATCAACGGCATATGTTTTGCTATAAGCATCCATTGCATCCTTGCCTATTGCAAACCCGCATGGAGTGTTGTGTTTTAATGCACAACATGCTGGTTCTTCAAAATCACTAACAGCTTTTCAGGCAATATCGACATCTTTAAGATTATTAAACGAAAGTTCTTTTCCATTTAATACTTCAAATGTATTCATTGCTCCATCTATCATTGTTGAAGCATAAAAACAAGCAGACTGATGTGGATTTTCTCCATAACGAAGTGCTTGTTTTCTTTTTAAAGATGTTGCAAAATACTCTGGATATTCATCGTTAAGCATAAATTGACTAATTGCACCATCATATGCGCTCATGAGATTAAAAACCTTACCAGCCAATTTCCTTTTCAAATCGATTGATATTGTGCCTTCAGTCATGGCTTTCTGAATTTCAACATAGTCATTTTTGTCACACACAACTACTACATCTTGAAAATTCTTGGCGGCCGCTCTTAACATTGTTGGTCCACCAATATCAATAAATTCTACTTTTTCTTCAAACGATAAATTCTCTTTCACCTTTTGAAAAAACGGATAAAGATTAACAATCACAAAATCTATCGGTGTAATTCCATGTTCGCTAATCTTCGCCATATGGGCTTGATTATCACGAATCGCAAGAATGCCACCATGAATACTTGGGTGAAGTGTTTTCACCCTACCATCTAACATTTCAGGGAATTTGGTCACTTCACTGACTTCAATAACCGGTATCTTATTCTCTTTTAAATAGCGATATGTACCACCTGTGGAAAGTATTTCTATATCTTTCGATAAAAGAAATTTAGCAAACTCTAAAATTCCATCTTTATCGAAAACACTAATTAAGGCACGCTTTTTCATAAATTACAATTAATGAAATTATAATTTCATTTATGAATAACCGGCAAGTAATTAAAAACAAAAATACTGCACGAATTGGTTTGTTCAGCTCTATCACAATTTTAATAAGTGCTGTTGTCGGTATTGGCATTTTTTTTAAGAACAAAAGCGTTCTTGGAAACAATGATTCTAATGGTTATGGTGTATTAATTTCTTGAACCATAGCTGCCGTGATTACTTTAACCACTGCATTAGCCTTCGTCGAAATTATATCGTCTGATAAGAAGCAAAACGGTTCAGGATTAGCTGGATGAGCAAGAATAATTTGTGGACATAAAGTTGGTAGGTTTATCTTGATTGTTATGCCAATGTTCTATTTTTTATTTAAATTAGTAGATACATCATTCTTTGCAAGTGAAAGTATTTTGATTATTTTCAATCAACCTCAAATTGATCCAATTAGTGGTGCGTCTACAATGATTATTAGTCAAGATACTTGGATTATTGTGCTTGTTGCATATGTTCTTATGCTATTGTTTATTGGCGTTAACGCTTTTTCTACTAAGGCAGCGAAAATAATTTCAGTCATTGCTAGTGTCGCTAAATTCTTACCATTAATAGTTGTCGGTATATTAGGCATCACGTTTGGAGCAATCAATGGTTGATCTGGTAATTTCTTCACAAATATCACTCAACAAGGTGGTTCAAATGAAATATTACCGTTAGGAATATTTGCTTCATTGCCCGCTTTATTGTTCACGTTTGATTCCTTTCTAACTATTGGCAATGCAGCAAGTAGTATGAATAATCCACAAAGAGATGTGCCAAGATCAATATTGATTGGCATTCCGATTATTACGTTCTTATATTTATTTGTAACCGTTGGGCAACTAGTTACCGGACAAAGAGATGTATATGCCTTCTTTAATCATATTGTTGTACAATCAGGTGGGGCTATAGATGGTATAGCGGCTAAGACATTAAATGTTATTGTCGGTTGTGTCATTATGATTAGTTTATTTGGTTCTATAAATGCATTTGTTTTAACGTCCATTCGCTCATTGCAATCAGCAATTGATGAAGAAATCATTATTGGTGCAGTGAAATTTAAAAAATTAGCTAATGGTCGTCATCTTAGGGCTGGAGCCTTATACGGGGCTTTTATTGGCACAATCGTATCTGGTATTATGGCAATTCCCATTGTCGTTTTGAATAGTGATTCAGCCTATGATGGTGTGTCTAACTTACCGACATTATTTTTCTTTATGATTTATGCATTAATAATTCTCTTCGGCTTAATTAATCACTATACACATAAAGTAGAAGTAAAACGTATGAAAATATTTCCAATCGTTGCTATCATCGCTATTTTAGGTTGCGCCTTTGCTTTTGGTTACAACTTATTCTATGAATTTACTGCACGTAATTTTATTGATGACAAACAAGTCAGTTGAGGTATGTTCAAAGGCCAAAGTATTGATCGTTGAATTGCTTCTGTTCTTGTATGAGCATTTCTAATAGTTTTTATTGCTTTGCCATTTATCAATGACGCATGCATTAAATTATTTAGAAAAAATCACAATCAAAGATTAATTTGAATGTAATTTTGCAATTGTTAATTTAATCGCTTTAGGCAATATCTTGTGTTCTTGCTCTAAAACTCTTTTTGCTAAAGCATCGGGGGTGTCATCATTTAAAACAGGCACTTTTACTTGCAGGATGATATTACCACCGTCTACTTTTTCATCCACATAATGAACCGTTGCACCTGATTCATGCTCGTTTGCTTTAATAACAGCTTCATGGACATGGTGTCCATACATACCCGCTCCACCAAACTTAGGTAATAGTGCAGGATGAATATTAATTATTTTATTTTGGTATTCATTTAATAATCTACCATTCAAAATACCCAAATATCCAGCCAAAATAATCAACTCTACATGATGTTGATTAACTATTTTCAAAATTTCATCACTTGGGTTAGAGAAATCTTTTTTAGAGACAACATACGACTTTATGTTATGTTGTTTTGCCCTCTCTAATGCATAAGCTTTGCTATTGGAAGATATCACTAATTCAATAGTTGCATCCAACTCTTTGTGTTTGATGGCATCAATAATGGATTGAAGATTACTACCACCACCACTAACTAACACAGCAATCTTTGTAGCGTTATTTTCCATAGATTAAACTAGTTTAACTTGTTCTTTCCCTTTGGCAATATAACCTATCTCATAAGCTCTTTCACCATTAGATTTCAAAATAGATAAGGCTTTATTAATGTCTTTTTTATCTATACAAATAATAAACCCAATACCCATATTGAAAGTATTGTACATATGTTTTAAATCTACGCCACGTTCATTAATTAATTTAAAGATCTTAGGCAGCGGGTAGCTGTTTTTATTAATGACGATTTGTAGTCCTTCTGTAGCAAACATTCTTGGAGCATTTTCAATGAAACCTCCGCCAGTAATGTGAGCCATACCTTTTATTTTTATTTTTTTCATCAAATTTAAAACTGGCTTCACATAAATTTTTGTTGGTGTTAATAAAGTTTTTCAAATTGGTTGACCATCAAATTTTTCATCTAAGTTGGCAAATACTTTTCTTATTAATGAAAAACCATTAGAATGGCATCCACTAGAAGCAATGCCGATTAGTGCATCACCAACTTTAATCGACTTTCCATCAATGATCTTATTACGGTCTGCAACCCCGACTGAAAAACCAGCGAGATCATAATCTCCTACTTTGTAGAATCCTGGCATTTCAGCTGTTTCACCACCTAATAGTGCACTATAAGATTGTTTGCATCCATCAGTTACACCCTTAACTAAATCAGCAGCCACTTTAGCTTCTAATTTACCACAAGCAATGTAATCTAAAAAGAATAACGGTTGTGCTCCATGACATAAGACATCATTAACGCACATCGCAACACAATCAATACCAACAGTATCATATTTTCGTTTAGCGCAAGCAATTGCAATCTTGGTACCAACACCATCTGTTCCAGAAATTAATACAGGTTCTTTCAATCCTTTTGGCATTTTAAACATACCGGCAAACGAACCTAATCCATTTAAAACACTTGGACTATATGTTTGTTTTGCCAATTTTTTGATTAATTGAACTTCTTTATAACCTTCGTGGATGTTAACACCACTATCTTGATACGTTAATGTTTTTTTAGCCATAATGTTAATTGTAATTCATTAATGAATTACTTATTTATCTGTTTGCTTTGTTTGCTAAAGAATAAATCAGGTTGTTTAATAAACATAAAATTTTCAGCAATGTTCATCATATGATCCATTAATCTTTCAACATGCTTGATAATAATGATGGCTCCACGGAATAATGATTCAATTTGTTCAATTGTACTCTTCTTCAAGATAGTTGAAAGATCATCAAGCATGGCATCATATTGTTTTCGGAAGTGAGCATAAACCGTTTGACATGTTTTGTAGGTATCGATGGCTGGTTTTGTTCTTAAAGAGTTATTAACTTTAACTAACGCTATCAATGCATCATGCATCGTTTCGACAATCAATAGCCTAATATCGTTCGGCATTTTATTATTAACAAAGAAACGCATTGCACTGACAGCATAGTCAGCCATTCTTTCCAAATCTTTGCATGAGTTAATGACTGAAATAATGTAACGCAAGTGATTAGCTAATGGTTCGTTTTTGGAAATGGATCAAATGCAATCATCTTGGATTTGTGCTTCAAAATGATTCGACATATCTTCCAAACGATATACTTCTTCCAACTCTTTCTGTGAAATATGTTGTGTTTTTAATGCTTTGTAAACATATTCTCAAGTGCTTCGTACGTGATCGCAAAATTTCAAAAATTCTGTCTGTAGTTCGCGTTCCGATTGTTTCATTATTTCGTAGTTCATTATTTAATCTCCTCATTCTTTTTGTGGTGGCGTTCTCAATATTGAAGCTCCGTCAAATGTTCTTTCTTCGCTAAATGCATATTTTTAAATTTTAGTACTAAAGTAATGGTTGCTATGACTACACAAAATATATTAGAAATAAGCGTTGGTAATCCACCTTCTAAATTTTTGTCTAAAATCATCCCAATTGAATAAATGCAAAAAGCAGTTCCTGCAGTTCAGAAAAGTATAAACATTCAGATGTTGACACCATGTGTATTTTTCGTTTTACATATGGTAATCAAATTAGGAATGGAAAATGTGCCAATAAAGATAGCGCCAATTATCATAATAATTAAAATTGCTAAATTCATACTATTTCTCCTCTTTCTTTTCTTCTACACTATGTTGTTTATGCGACAACACATGAATCTTTTTGTGATACTCATCAGATAATTTTTTTAATTCATGACAATAATGTAATTCGGATACATTAGCTCTTTTAGCCGCAAAATAATTCTTCATTTTTAAAACAAAAATAATAGCTGAGATAATACCGCAAATTCCCTGAGCAACCACCAGCGGTAATCCGTTAGATAAGCGATTGGCCAAATTTTGATCAGCAGCTTGCGTGTTGAATATCATCATAAACCCGCCGATAAAGAAACATGTACAACCGATAAGAAAAATAATATACATCGGAATATGAATGTAAGCCGTATTTTTAGTTTTTATGATCGATATTAATTGTGGTAATGTAAAAATAGAAATTAAAATTGATCCTATCAATCCAATATAACCGTATCATTGAAACCCCATAAATTAGCCTATCTTTCCAGAGATATATTCTCTTGTTTTCTTATTTTTTGGTGCTGTAAACATACGTTTTGTCGAATCCATTTCAATAACATGCCCTTGATAGAAGAATGCTGTTTCATCACTGACCCTCTGTGCTTGCGCCATTGAGTGAGTCACAATAATGATCGTAAACTGTTGTTTCAATTGATTAATAAGCACTTCAATTTTGCTAGTTGCAATTGGATCCAAACCACTAGTGGGTTCATCCATTAATAATGTTTCTGGTTTTAAAGCAATGGCACGAGCAATACATAGACGTTGTTGTTGGCCACCTGATAGAGATGTACCTAAGTCATATAAACTATGTTTAACTTCATCTCAAATAGCCGCGCCTTTTAATGACTCTTCAACAATTTTGTCTAATGTTTTTTTGTCATTAATTCCGTGTGATCTTGGACCGTATGCAACATTTTCATAAATGCTCATTGGAAATGGTGATGGTTTTTGAAAAATCATACCAACTCTTGTAGTTAGTTCTAGCGTATTTAATTTTTTGCTTCTTAAATTAATTCCTTTATCAAAGTAAATGTTACCTTCGTAGGATGTAGCATCAATTTGATCATTCATTCTATTTAAACAACGAATAAAAGTAGATTTGCCACATCCTGAAGGGCCAATTAAAGCGGTTACTTTTTTACGGCGAATTTTCATGTTAACGTCTTTTAAAGCATGCTTAGAACGATTGTCATATCAAAAATTAAAATTTTCGATTTCAAAAATGTTGTTCTTATCAAAATTGGTTTTTAATTTATCAACATCCTCTTTGGGCTTGTCGTTCATTTCTTTATAGAGTTGTTTTTGTTTTTCAGTTAATTTACGATATTTAGACTTACGTGTTCAAAAACTACTAGCAATAACACTAGAGACAATAGTCGCATCTGATTGTTGTTCATCAATGCTTTCTATTTCTTCATCATCCTGTTTTATTTCTTTTATGTTTTCCATTTTAATATCGCTCTTAATTATAACTAACTCAAAGAGTTATGACTTTAACCTCGTCTTCTTCTTTTTACGTTTGATTTTATGAATTATTTTTTTGTCTAATAACCGATGCTGTGATAGAGTCATACGATCTTTTGGAATTAAAAGTTTATTCATTGCATTGGTAGCATTAGTAATTTTCTGCTCTTTCAATTTCAATTCGTCATATTCCTTACGAATTTTGCGTCGTTTGTAATTGTAATAAGCTGGAATAACTACATGAACCAGCAAAATAATTAGTAATACCAAAATCATAGTTACAAAAGCACATTCATACATAATGTTTGTACCTTGAGTTACATTAGCCGTATAAATTTGAGCGTAGATTCTTGTTGTGAGTGTTTGCCCGGGATTTATTAAAGAAATTGAACTAGACGATGACAATCCACTCGTTAAATATAACGGTGCAGTTTCTGCAAGAATACGCCCGATTGATAGAATCACAGCAGTAGTTATCCCTTGCCTTGCTGCGGGTAAAACAATTTTACGAATGGTTTCTCACTTGCCAGCACCTAATGCATATGAATTTGTACGAAGTTCTTTAGGGATTGACTGTAAAGCTTGTTGAATCGTTCTAATAAATGTTGGTAATATAACAATTAATATTGTTAGTGCACCAGCAATAATAGATTTTCCAGCGCTGCCACCAGCCGACATGCCCATTGTTTGTAAAAAGAAAATCAAACCAAACATTCCAAATAAAATAGAAGGTGTAGCACCTAATGAATCCACGAAAAATAATAGCGTTTTCTTAATCTTGCCATCTTTTGAAAACTCATTTAAATAAATTGCAATCATTAATGACAATGGCAAGCCGATACCAATTGCAATAATAATAATTAACAAAGTATTAACGAAAGCTTGCCCAGTAGAATTATTCACAAAAGAAAACACGGTTTGAGAATCAGATGCTAATGCGACAGACCCGAATCCAATAATGTCAATTAAAATTCATGCTAAAAAGCCTAGTGTGATTACAACAGACACAATTTCTCAAAACATTTTGTAACCTGTATAAACATGAATAAATTTATTTCTTTGCATTCTTGTTGATAGATATTTCGAAAGATTGGCATTCTTATTAACCTTGGAGTGATAAGTGATCTTCTCTCACAACATTTTAAATTGTGTCGGAATGAATAAAATAAAAGCTGCAACACCTTTTTCCATTTTATTTCATCATGCTCATTTACTTTTCTTTTTCTTTTTAGTGGCGTACATTGCAACACCATTTAAAATCATGACAAAGATAAACATAAATAACCCAAAAGCGAATAACAGAGATTGCAATGCTGGGCCACCGCCTTCAGCGAACATATTGGCTGCAATTAATGATCCTAATGATCTTAACCCACTAGTTGCTACTGCTCAGAAACCTTGATCAAAAATGGGGTTGTAGCCTTGTGACTGTAAGATCATAGATACAGCCATTGTTTCTCCAATTGCCCGAGCCAAAGCAATAATAATTCCAACTGTAATGCCGTTGCGTGCATCTTTCTTGCATACCTTGTAGATTGATCTTGTCTTTGTGTTACCCAACACCATAGATGCAGTGATTAATGTCGCATCTACCCCATCTAATGCGTTTAATGATAAGGATACAATGGTTGGTAATACCATGAATGTCAACATAAAGCCTGTGGTAATTAGATTGTATGATGTTGACATATGGAATATGTATTTCAAAACGACACCAAGCATTTCACTAGCAAATAAACCGAAGATAACTGAAGGGATGTCTGCTAATAGTTCGATTGCAATGCGTACGACCTTTTGATACTTAACTGGCAATCGATATTTAATAAACATGGCAGTTTTGATACCAACTGGACCGGCAATCACGATTGCAAGCAATGAAATCATAATCGTAATACATAATGGTAATCATACAGAAGCTTTGCCAGTAGCCATATCAAATGTTCCACCAAGAATACTTCAACCATATGCTTTAAATCCTGGAACTGATGCATAAACAATAAAAACTATTAGTAAGAAAAAGACAAGCGAAAACAACCAAGACAAGGACATCGATACGATTTTCGATGTCCTGTCGGCGTTTTGCTTTTTCTTTAGTAAACCAACTGCCATATTAAACGATCATTCCTAAAGGATGAGGTGCAAAATTCCATACAAGTGGTCATTCCTCTTCATCAGTTGTCCATAACGCATTGTCATGCATTGTTGTGCGCTTTGTTTTACTTAAAGCATAATCTGAATACCATATACCAAAAGCATCACCATCCTGTTTATCTGGGAACATTTCTTTAAGTTCATTATCTGATAATTCTTTACATCCAATTGCTCCAAGCGCTTCTGAGTGTGTGAGCAAATAATGAATGAAAGTTATTTCTACAGTAGTTTGGTCGGAAACAGAAAGCAGTGTATTAAGGGGGCGGAACCAATTGTAACCATCAAGTGCAGAATCAACCTGTCGTATGTCATACTTATTCCCTTTATAAGCCATGATTCCATATCCATTCTTATCTAACAATGGTTGATTCTGCGAAATGAAACCAGATGATAAATAAACAATTTGGCCAGGATTATTTGATTTTCTAAACATATCCCATGCTCGACTATTGGCTTCATCGGTTTGTTGTATCCCGAAAGAAACTCCGTACTGCCCACTATCAAAGGCACTCTTCTGATTATCATTTAACGATTCATATGGTTCAGATGCAAAATGTGTCCCATTAATAAAAGAAGCTGCCGTGCCAGACGTTAACGAACCACCTGCTCTTACATATGGAATGATCGATGTATTTTTTAATAATTGTTCATCATTCTCTGGTCAACTAGTAATCTTTTGATTACGAAATCAGTACATGGAATTGTTTGATAAGTGAATATTCTGTGTATATGTAGGATCGTGAGATCAATCGATACCTTCATTAATCCCCGAAAATATTCTCATGAAATTCACTATGTTATTTGTATCGATTGATAATGCATTATTAATATTTACATTAGTATTGAATTCAAAACCTTTTGGTGGAATGTAGACCAAGCAAATCGCTTCCCATCCGACTGTAATGGTTTTAATACTATTATCTTCTCATTGTTGCCTAAATCCATTATCCCCACTTGGTTGCACTGCCCCATATGGGTCCTTAGAAGCATTACCGATATTGGCATAACCTTTAGCAACTTGCTCAATGCCAAAGCCACTACCACCGGCTTCGACAGTGATATCAACATTTTTATTTTCATTCATGTAATCTTTTGCTAATTCTTCTACAAAAGGTTTTACACCACTAGAGCCAACGCAAGAGATTGGGGTCTTATTTGACCAACTATTAGAAAAACCAATTACAAGCCCTACAGGTATTAAACATAGGGAGACAGTTAGGGTATTTTTAACTCAACGTTTCATTGGGCTTGCGGAATGGTTAATTCCGCAACAATTATATGAAATAAGTAATCAAAATTACATAATGTAAAAATAAGAATTTTGTACCTTTATTATGCCCAAGATAATTAGTTAATAATTTTCTATATTCATATAATTATTCATATAGAGTGCAACTCGATTTAATATCGATTTATGCAAATTTTATGAGATTGAAAAAAAACAGAACTTTATTATTAACCATTTGCAGTACTTTGGCTACATGTGGGTTTGTTACTGGACTATGTTTTATTTCACAACAATGTTATACTTTTCAGAACAAAGCTTACACCATCAAATTGAACGATGATCGTTACTTTAATGTTAGTCCATCCGGTATTCTAAACGGTTTTATTGACAAATATACCGATCAATTCTTTTCTGCCAATAATTATCGCACAATCATTATTCCCCCTAACATTGTGGCAATCAAAGATTCAGCTTTCTTTCAAAGCGTATCTTTTGGCAATAGTGGGAAAAGTGTTGACGGTGGCATCACAATCATATTTAATTTCATTGATAATTTTACCTCGATTGGTACAAACGCTTTTGCTGGTTGTTCAAACATCACAAAATTAGATTTTACAAATAGTAGTAAATATGCGGATTTATCAATTGGCATGGAGGCATTTAACGGATGTCCGTTAAATTTTGTAGCACCTGGTGGTAAAGTTGTTGATTTATCCAATTCAAATTGAGGTACAAACTTCCATATTTTTGGACTCGATACCTATCAACCGGATTATTCAAAAAATAGATTGAACTTAATGGGATGTGGTTGTATGGCATATGGCGATTTCATGCCAATCGGTAATGCAACCTCAATTCGCTCGCAGGCACTATCTGGTTGTGCCGGTATTACTTCGGTTAATTTCTTTGGTTTACCAAATCTTGCTATTATTGATACCGAATCGTTTAAATCTTGTACAAGTATTTCTAATAAATTATTTATTCCAAATTATGTAACATTTGTTGGACAACATGCCTTTTATGGTTGTCAAAAATCAATATTTAATGTTGATGCATTTGAGAATTATTATTCGTGATCTGGCGTCAACTCCAAAATGTGGTGTTTTGGTGGTCAGACATCAGGTATTTTATCCATTGAATCTGGTACTGTTGCAATTTGCGAATATTCCTATGATGGCTGCACCAATTTGTTGTCTAATAATGCTTCTCTCCCCGATACTTTAACATTCATTGATATTGGTGCATTTGGTGGATGTTCTAATTTATCCAATATAAAATTCCCACAATCCATCTCTATTAATGACCGAGCCTTTTCAGGGTGCACACAATTAAACCCATCCCCCAACGCTACTACGATAACACATATCGGTAATGATGCTTTTAATGGCTGTAAAAATCTTTCTGTAAACTTTTTAAATAATTTGACATTCACTGATCAAAATTTTACTAAATGTACAGACAATAAACTAGATCCGACTTGGGTTGCTTTTCAAAAAGGACAGGACATAGATTTTTCAACTTCTGGATGCCTCGTGGCCGGAAGTATTACTGCCGTCACCGCTTCAGATATTGCTACCCCTATTTCCTGGTTTACACCTAGCAACATATCAATCGGATATATGGCTTTTGCAAATTGTGCATCTATTACTGGTATCAACTTACCAACCGGAGCTTCATTTATTGATGACTTTGCTTTTTTTTCATGCACTGGGTTAAGCTCTATTAATCTAACTAACCTTACTAGCGAAAATCCGTTTGGAACACATGCCTTTGATAGTTGTGTAAATCTCGTTAGTGTGGCCATGCCTAATCTTAATACTTTCTCTATTCCTTATGTTTCGTTTGAAAATTGTACAAACCTCAGCGACATTTATTTTGGTAATCAAACTACTAGCGCCGATGATATTATTCTTGGGGATTATGCTTTTTATGGTTGCACGCACACTGGAGGAACCATCCACGCAATTAATTATGCAACTGCCGTTGCAATACGTGAGAAGTTAGCCAATGGTGATGATCCTGGAGATGATGAATCTACTCGATTTTCTACATGGTTTGTTGATCCATCATCTTAATTACAGATAGATTAAAGATTGAATATAGTTAGAATGAAATCCGGAAAGCTTAAAAATGAATGCAAAGAAAAAAAGTAAACACCATGTTGACAAAGACACAAAAATAAAAAAGTTAAAATTAGTTTGCTTATTGCTAGGCTCAGCAGCTATTGGTATGGGTGTCGCAAGTGCCGTAATTGTACCGATTATGTTAGCCATAAATTCTAATGTTAATCCTCCCGTATCCGATAAATTCTTAGCTGATGGAACAAATTGAAATGGTCGTCAAAGTGGTACAATAACCATGTCTTTTAATGAAGAGTCAAAAACATGCACCATAACTAGTAATACAAATTGAGTAGGTGAATTAAATATCCCCAAAATGGTAATTAAAAATTCTACTGATTTTCAAAGATATACGATCACCGCGATTGGTGGCGGTGCTTTTTCTTGATGTTCGAAATTAGTTGGAAGCTTAACAATCCCAAATACAATCATTCATATAGGAGATTATGCTTTTAGTGAGTGCTATGGATTGAATGGTCCATTAACAATTGGCAATAGTGTTGTCTCAATTGGTATTTGCGCTTTTTATAATTGTAAAAACTTAACTGGTAAACTGCTGATTCCTAATTCAGTACATGCTATTGGAATTAATGCCTTTGGATATTGCTTGGGACTAACATCATTTGAAAATAAATCACAAAATTTTGTTAGAGCAAACAATGTGGGCCCAAATTGCTACATCCTATTGCCATCATCATCAAATGGTGTTTATGCTTATGAATCAGATAGTGATCAAATCGTTGGTGGCCTAGCAATGGGTCAGCTAGTTATTCCAGGTTCTATCGAAAATATTGGAAACCGAGCTTTCCAAAACTGTAGTGGATTAACTGGTATTTTAACATTGAACCATGGTATTAAAACCATTGGAGACTATGCATTTTCTGGTTGCTATTACTTAACAGGCAGTTTAACATTCCCTGATTCCATAACATCCATTGGTATACAAGCTTTTGCTGGATGTTCAAGATTTAATGGCGCTTTATCCCTTGGCAACGGAATTATTAACATAGGCAATAGTGCATTCGAAAATTGTGATAATTTTATTGGTAGTTTACATATTCCAAGTTCTGTTAGAACCATCGGATATCAAACCTTTTTTGGGTGTACAAAATTAAGCGGCGCTCTAACAATCGAGAATGGTGTTAAGGAAATTGATGATGGTGCTTTTCGAAATTGCGAAAATTTAACTGGCGATTTATCCATCCCAAATACCGTTACTTCCATAGGAAGTAATACTTTTGGTGGATGCACAAAATTGGCTATTGATACTGTCGGTATCGGTGATCAAGAAATTTTGTATTCTAAACCTGGTAATTCAATGAATGTTTGGTGTTTAGGCATAACTGGTAACCCAAGTGAATCTGTTGCTTTCCCAGATTTTAAAAACGATATGTTTGGAATAGCGGCTGGTGCTTTCTCAGAATGCACTAATTTAACTGGTGGTTTGACAACCCCCAATGCCGTCACTTCTATAGGACATGATACATTTAACGACTGTACGGGATTAACTTCTGTTACTTTTGGTGGTCCTATAGTTTCCATTGGTGATAATGCTTTTCAGAATTGTAGTGGCATGACCGGTGGTTTAACCATCCCTAATTCCGTTGAGTCTATTGGAGACAGCGCCTTTTCAGGATGCACAAAATTAGATGGTGATTTAACAATCGGTGATGGAGTTATTGAAATCGGTGCAAATGCTTTTCAGAATTGTAGCGGCATGACCGGTGGTTTAACAATCCCTAATGGAATTATTTCTATTAAACATGATACATTTAACGGTTGTGCTGGGTTAACTTCCATCACTTTTAATGACTCCATCGTTTCAATTGGTGACAATGCTTTTCAGAATTGTAGTGGTATGACCGGCGGTTTAACCATTCCTGCTTCTATTGAGTCTATCGGAGCCAATGCCTTTTCAGGATGCACAGAATTAGATGGTGATTTAACAATTAACGATGGAATTATTGAAATTGGTGTGAATGCTTTTATGAATTGTGAAAATCTAACTGGTGATTTGCTCATCCCTAATACCGTTACTTCTATTGGTACTAATGCTTTTAGTGGATGCACAGAATTGAACTTTGACACTGTCACTATCGGTGACCAAGAAATTTTGTATTCTAAATCTGGTAATTTAAAGAATGTCTGGTGTTTAGGAGCAACTGGTAACCCAAGTACATCGATTACTTTTCCGACTTTTAAAAGCAATACATATGGAATCATCCCTGGTGCATTTTCTGGTTGTACTAATTTAATAGGTGTTTTAACTATCCCCAATACCATCACAATTATTGGTAGTAGCGCATTTAATGACTGCACAGGATTAACTTCTGTTGTTTTTAATGGAGCAATAGTTTCAATTGGCAACAATGCTTTCAAAACATGTCAAGAAATTAATTCCTATACCTTTGCTAGTAATCAAACGTTTACTCCGACCATGGGCTATTCTACTTTCGCTGACTGTGCACAAATGGGGACAATTAGTGGTGCTAGTAGCGCTAAAGTGCTTAGTGCCATTCTCGAAGTGATGAAAGAATCTTCCGATGGTAGCATGGGCGATGACTGAACCGTAGCTTCGGATTAAAATAATCTCGCATGAGGCAAATTACACATTAACTCAACTATTAGTTGTATTATTATTTTCCGCTATTATGCTTAAATATTATCAATCTAAAAGGGGAGAGATATGATCCATCAACTAACTATTGGGAAAAGAATTACTACATTGCGTAAGCAATTAAAGATTACACAAAAAGACTTGGGAGCATTGTTTGGTGTTACCCCACAGTCAGTCAGCAAATGAGAGAACGGTTCTTCATTGCCTAATCTTGTAACGGCAGCCGCGTTGTGCAAAACATTATCAATTGATCTAAATACATTGGTAGGTGGTGAATCTCATTGGCACAATAACCAAACAAAAATTAGTTACTCATTACGAAAACTTGAAGATACTCAAGTTCGCAACTTAACTCAATTTATTTCTAATAAATTACTGTACAGAGTAGATATCAACAACTTACAAGCTAATGAAGCTCCATTAGAAGACTGTACGTTTAGTGAATGCATTTTCCGAAATCTTTCCCATCAAAAAAATCGTTCTAAGAATATCAGGTTTCTAAATTGTCGTTTTGAAAAAACTGTTGATTGTAGCAATAGTCATGCTGATAATCAATATCTCCGAAACAATTACATTGCTGGGAATTATGAAAATTGTCAGTTTGTTCATACAACTTACGATCACGAAACAATCCAAGAAGCTAATTTTAAAGGCATCCAATATAAATGTAGTACATTCACAGACTCGTATTTTGATAAAGTAAATTTAAATGGATCAAAATTCACACAACATATTTTCTATCGCACCACTTTAAATAAATGTATTTTTACTAACATTAAATTTGATGACTGCCAGTTTTATGAAACTACTTTTGAAAATTGTACCTTTGATAAGAATACATATGACTATTTAACCACCAATGGTTTTGCAAAAATTACTAATCCAATAATCATTTAAAAACCAGCCGCAGGCTGGTTTTTGTTTAAGCTTTAACTTCTTCAGTTTTTGGTTTATCGCTATGATACGGTCTGTCACTATTATATGGACGAGAATAATTACCACGTGTAAATCGTTTGTGTTGGATGAAACCTTGATTAGGTTCTCTCTTAATTACTTCTGGTAAAACTATTTCTTCATTGGTTTTACCAACTACAGATAATGGATCACCAGCAACTTCAGCAATAGCATCGCACATTACTGAAATTAATAATCAAACAGTTTTAATCGAACTTGAGTTAGATGGAATAATAAAGTCAATTAAATC
>JAITPK010000004.1 GCA_031289475.1 Mycoplasmataceae bacterium
CAGCGGGCAATGATTCTGGCACAAATGCTTCTGCATATGCAACCTATTCAAACGACAGTAGCATCAATATTACAATCACCACCAGCAATAGTAATCCTAATTTTCAGGTTGGTTACTATGCTTCAATTAATCCAAATGATGATACAAAGAGTCTTGTGAAAGAAGCATTAGAATACTACATTGAACAACCGTATTGTCCCGTTGTTGGAAAAATTTGAATTATCAGCGTTTTGGAACAAATGAAATAATTATTCAATAACTTTCCCATTAAGTGAAAAACGTGAAGCACTAGTGATTAAAATATTTTTAATTTCGCCAACCTTAGCTTTGCCACTGAAATTTACAACTTTTCATTCTGGTGAATATCCTGTAGACGTGCTCTTATTAGTTTTAGATAAACCCTCTACAAGTACTGGGACAATCTTGTTAACTCATTGTTCACTGTTTCACTTAGCATATTTTCTGACCATCTCATTTAAACGACTTAAGCGTTCTTGTTTTGTGGCAAGACTTATTTCATCTTTAATTAAAGCAGCAGAAGTACCACTTCGTGGTGAATAAATGAAAGTGTAAGCATTATCAAATCCCACCTTTTCATATAACTTGATGGTATTTTCAAATTGAACATCAGTTTCATTGGGGAATCCTACAATAATGTCGGTAGAGATGGCACAATTAGGGATGTTGGTTCGAATGCAATTAATTATCTTTAAATAGTCATCAATTTTCATTGAACGATTCATTTGTTTTAATATGAATTCGTCTCCCGATTGAATTGGTAAATGAATGTATGGCATAATGTTTGGATATTTTTTCATCACATCTACAATTTTTAAATCAAAATTTCAGGGATTACTAGTAACAAAACGCACACGCGGAATTTTGGTTTTAGCTACATCTTCTAATAAATCATAGAAATGATAATTGTGTTTAAAGTCAATTCCATAGGAATTGACATTTTGACCAAGTAATGTAACTTCTTTGTATCCATCTTTGATTAATTGATTTATTTCTTTTAAAACATCATCTTTACTACGACTACGAATTTGACCTCGAGTATACGGGACTATACAATATGTACAGAATTTATCACAACCAAACATGATGTTAACAAAAGCTTTGATTTTGCTAGAACGATCAATTGGTAATCCTTCAATTACATCACCTTCTTTTGATTGAACATAAATGACACGCTGTTTTTGATTGATGACTTCATTTAACATTTCTGGTAACATATGGATATTGTGCGTTCCAAATACAAGATCAACTTGTTTCAATTGATTTGCAATTTTATTAACCACTTCTTCTTCTTGAGCCATACAACCACACACTGCAAAAATAGAATGAGGTTTTAGTTTTTTTAATGATTTAAACTGACCAATTTTTCCAAACACTTTCTTTTCAGCATTTTCTCTTACGGCGCATGTATTAAGAATAATTAAGTCAGCTTTTTCTATTGAGGAAGCTTGTTTAAAGTCTAATTTTTTTAAAATACCAACGATGTCTTCGCTATCTCGCAAGTTTGACTGACAACCATAGGTTTTGATGTAAAAAGTATGATTTTTCCCTAAAGATAGGAAGGATTTATCAATGGAGAAAAAATCACATCTAGTCGCGGAATTTTTAGTTCTTTGACGAGATCTGGTTATGCTAGGAATGAAATATTTGCTATAATCTTTTTTCATTTACTTTCATTATTATTGTAGTAATATTATAGACACATGAAAAAACTAAAATTGTTAACTTTTTTAATTCTTCCTGCTATTGCCATCCCGGCAGCATTAAATTTAACGTCTTGCTCTCTTTACACAGCTGATGTTCGTGAACTTAAAAGTAGTGATTATGTTGTTCACGGTGGTGCCAATAGTAAGACTTACAATAATGAAAAAGAAGCCGGAGTTTCATTACACTCATTGCTATGGGGCACAAAGAGTTTTCATAAAGGTAATTACATTTTATTTATTTCTCACTCAAGTTATCAGGAAGGTACAAATTACTTACTAGGGCAACCTAAGTTTGGTGCTGATGATCAAAGCAAACATCCACTTGTGAACATGGGAGTTAATTTACCAGCTGGTATTGAAGAATTCAATACTATTGATGAACTTAAAGCACAAGACATCGCAGTTGTATCATACATTATCATTGACAAAAATGCTGATGCTAAAATTATTGGTTCTGGAACTCGAGACATACCTAGTTATTATGTAGGTGACCCAATATCACCATATGCTACATGAGGCGAAGTTGATGAACAAGATAATGAAGATCACGTAAAAGGTGAGTTCGTTCGCGAAGACAGTGATGCCAAAAGGTACCGCAATGTTATTAGTACTATTTCTACTATTTATAAATTAGATGCTAATACAGGTAATGATTTTATTGCTGTACAAGCCGTTAAAGGTAAAATTATTGAAGATAGTGGTTCAATTAAAACCGCCACGCCATGATCAAACACTAATGACTTTGCGAACTGAGTGAATAACAATTGAAATATAGGTAAAGATTTAAAATAGTGCGATGCACTATTTTTTTTCAACCGTTTTTTTATCTTTCTTATTTTTTCTAATTAACATTATTAACGGAATGATTACAATGATTGTTTCCAATAACACGGAATAAAGACAAGCAAACAATGGTAATAACCATGCTTTGTGTACTCTAATAAACGTTGTTTGTGGAGTGTATAGATAAATCATAGCAATGATGCCAAATGCTAATAAGGGTAATGAACTTAAAAAACAAATTAAAGTAAATTTATATTTTTTTCAAAAGCTATCTTTTTTTATTTCTTTTACTTGCTGTTCCATATTAGCTCTCCGGGAATAATATTTCATTCATTTTATTTTT
>JAITPK010000037.1 GCA_031289475.1 Mycoplasmataceae bacterium
ATTGGAATCAGTTTTGCTTGGAAATGTCGCAGAATCGGAGGTTCTCAAATAATTTTTAGACCATGTTTAATTGATTTTGCATGTTTCTTAATATTAATTAAAGCCTCAACAATGATGTCTAAATGTGCTTGTGTATATACTCTTCTAGGAATTGCTAATCTAGTGAATTCTGACTCTGATTTTAATTGCTTACCTGTGTCAGGATCATTGCCAAGCATATAAGAACCAATATCACAAGCACGAATACCGGCTTCTTTGTAAAGTTCAATAGCCAACACTTGCCCAGGAAATTCTGTATAAGGAATGTGTGGAAACATTGCTTTAGCATCTAAGAAAATACCGTGTCCACCTGCTGGTTCTTGAAATTTGATATCTGCTTCTTTTAATTTACCAGCTAAATATTCATTTTGTCCGATTCGGTATTTTAAATAATCTTCATTGAGTCCTTCATACATACCAATTGCCATTGCTTCAAGATCACGACCAGCTAGCCCGCCATATGTGTAAAATCCTTCGTAAGAAATACAATTTGCTTTGATTTTATCAATGATTGGATCTTTGTCGTCTTTTACTCCCAACATTCCCCCAATATTTACAATTAAATCTTTCTTACAAGACATAGTAAACATATCAGCATATGAAAACGTTTTACGTGTAATGTCAATAATACTCATATGTTTGTATGCAGATTCACGTTGTTTAACAAAATAAGCATTTTCAGCATAACGTGCCGCGTCAATAATGAGCGGGATTTTATATTTTTTACAAATCTTGGATACTTCTGCAATATTTTTAATGGAAACAGGTTGACCACCAACCGAATTATTGGTAATTGTCATTACAACACACCCTACATTTTTAGCGCCATGATGTTGAATTTGTTTTTGCAACAAGTTAATATCCATATCGCCCTTGAACGGATAATGACTACTGTAATCAGTGGATTCTTTTATTGGACAATCAATTGCACGGCCACCAGCTAATTCTACATGTGCTCTAGTAGTGTCGAAAAAAGTGTTAGAAAAAGCAACAAGTCCTTTATGAAGTAATATTGGAAACAGTACCTTTTCAGCAGCACGCCCTTGATGTACGGGCTGAGTATATTTAAATCCGGTAATGTCTTTAGAAGCATCCATTAATTTAAAATAACTTGTGGCGCCAGCATAAGCTTCATCACCTTTCATGACTCCTGCTCATTGGTTGGTGCTCATTGCACCAGTACCACTATCCGTTAACAAGTCAATATAGACGTCGGTTGATTTAAGATAAAAGACATTGTAATTAGCTTTTTTAATCGCTTCTTCTCTTTCTTTTTTAGTTAAGATTTTAATAGTTTCGACTGATTTGATTCGAAATGGTTCAGCAATATATTTGATCATTTTGTTTATCTCCAATTTAATAATAGTTATATCTAAAAATTAAAACTAACTAAATAAAGTTAGTTGATTATCTTCATCTAATGAAGTGGTAATACCCATTTCATTAAAAACACTCATAGTCGTTTTCGAAATCTTAGACCTTGTTAACAAATCAGCTTTTGATACAAATGGGCTAATTTTTCTAGCATCTACAATTGATTGTGCAGCTAATTCTCCCAAACCATCTAATGCAGTAAATGGAGGGATCAGACTCTTTTCATCAATTATAAATTTCTTAGCTTCAGATTTTGTTAGACTAATATTTTTAAATGAAAAACCACGAGCATACATTTCAAGTGCAAGTTCATAAATGATAATTAAATCTTTCTCTTTCTGTTTGACATCTTTCTTGGTAATGTAAGAAGCCAGTCGAGTTTTAATATCGTCTAATTTATTGCGAATAGCTTCAGGTCCCAAAATAATAGTTTGCAAATCAAATACCGATGGTCTAACAGAAAAATAAGTTGCATAGAAAGCCATCGGATAATGAATTTTAAATCAACCGATTCTTCACGACATCATCACATAAGCTGTGGCGTGTGCTTTAGGAAATAAGTATTTAATTTTTTTACAAGCATTGGTATATCATTCGGGTACACCTTTTTCATGCATTAGTGTCTCTCAAGATTGTTTTAAAGATTTTCCTTTGCGGATGGATTCCATAATGTGAAAAGCTGTTGCATTGTCAATACCCTTGCGCATTAAATAAATCATAATATCGTCACGACAAGTAATAACTTCAGATAGTTTCATTCCTTGTTGTTCAATTAATTGGTGAGCATTGCCTTCTCAAACATCGGTTCCATGTGATAAACCTGAAACTCTTACTAAATCTGCAAATGATTTAGGTTGTGCAACATACAACATCTTCCGTACAAACTGGGTACCAAATTCTGGCAAGCCAAATGATCCAACTTTTTCGCCTAACAACATTTTCTGATCAATATTCATTGAATCTAACGAGGAGTATAACTTCATGACTTTGTCATCTTGAAAAGGGATATCTTTAGGTTTAATGCCAGTAATTTCCTCAAGCATTTTCAATGAAGTTGGGTCATCATGACCAAGAATATCAAACTTTAACAAGTTATCATGGATTTTACTAAAGTCAAAATGAGTAGTATATCATCCAGCTGTTTTATCATCTGCTGGAAAGTTATAAGGAGTGAAATCTAAAATATCGTATTCTTTAGGAACGATGATAATCCCGCCAGGGTGTTGCCCTGTTGTTCTTTTTACATTCACACATTTAGAAGCAATTCATTCAATAGTAGACGGTTTAATATTTTCATTAGGTTGCGTTAATTCAAAATATGATTTGGTATAACCAAAGGCCGTTCGATCCGCTACGGTAGATATGGTTCCTGCTCTAAATGTGTGATGCTCACCAAACATATCTCTAATAAAATTATGTGCTCTAGCTTGATAGTCACCAGAAAAATTTAAATCAATATCTGGTACTTTCGGTTCAGTTTCAAATCCTAAGAATGTTTCAAAGGGAATATCGTGGCCATCTCCACTCATAGGCTTGCCACAAATTGGACAATTTCTTGGTGGCAGGTCAAATCCATCGGCATGATTGGAAACATTGAAATCAACATGCTTACATGCGCTGCAATAGTAGTGTGGCTTAAGTGGGTTGACCTCAGAAATACCCGCTAAGTATGCCACGAAGGACGAACCAACCGAGCCCCTTGAACCAACAATGTAACCATCTTCCATCGTTTTTTTAACCAACAAATGACATATCCAATAAATTACTGAATAATCATTTGATGTAATCATTTTTATTTCGTGGTCAATTCGTGTTTGAATTTCATCAGGTACTTTTTCACCATAAATCTCGTGTGCTCGATTACTCACTAATGTTTTAAGTTTAGTATCAACATCGCCAATTTTGGGACGAAACGGTTTGTCTTTTACTGGTTGTAAGTTGCTTTGAACTTCTTCAACAAACTTGTATGTATTGTTAATAACAATATCACTCCTCGTCTGTTCGTCTTTGATAAAAGCAAATTCATCAAGCATTTCTTCAGTTGTTCTTAAATGTAGGTCTGGCAATATTTCGTTAGAATCACCGTAACGAAAGAGACGATGACTACCACCACCCAATTGCTTTGTATGAACATATACCATGTGTCCGATTTTATCTCACGGATCTAAATAGTACGCATCACTCACGACTATAACCTTTTTATTTAAGTTGTGAGCGGTGTCAATGATTTTTTGAATGGTCTTTTTAATATTTAATTCACTAATTTCACCACGATTGACTAAATGAGCCAATGTTTTTGGTGGGCTTACATAAATGTAATCATAAAACATCATTGCCAATGCTAATTGATCATCACTTCCATTAATGGCAATATCTCAAATATCCCCTTCCGTTGGATGGTTAGCAATAATCAAATTCCAACGTTTTGCCTTGATGTCCTCTGTATAAACTCTTGGTCGCTTGTGTAAATTATCTGTATGGGAAGTTGAAACTAGACGGTAAATATCTTTAATGCCTTCCTGATTACGAGCATAAATTTCCACAAAATTACCAAATTGGTGATGGTGTAGTAATTTATTTTGTAGTTTGGTATTGATGTCCTGCACATTATTAATGCCAAGTTGTTTCATCTTATTAACCATCGTTTGTCAAACTTGGTATAAAACTTCAGCATCAAAGTCCGCACGATGGGCAATTGATTCATCGTAACCAATTTTGGCATCTCGTGATACCACACCTAGGTTGTGACGAGTTAAGTGGGTATTGATAGCATACGATAATGGAATCGTGTCAATAACTGTGTTATTTAATAATGGCATTCCATTTTGAAATAATTTTTTATTGATAAAACGAACATCAAAGTTGATTGCATTGTGTGCAATGATCGTCGCATTGCCAAAGAAATCCTTAATATTTTTTAATCTTTCCTTAATACCTGGTTGATTTTTTAACATCTCATCGGTAATGTGTGTTTTTTCTTTAATTTTGTATGACAGAGGTTTTGTGATGCTAACAAATCAATCCACTTTTTCTACAATCATGTTGTCGCGAATTTTAATAGCTCCAAATTCTGTGATCTCATCATATTCGTTATGTAGTCCAGTTGTTTCTATATCAAAAACAACATATTCACCACTATTGAATTCTTGATTCTTTGGATTCTTAACTATTTCAATATTTTTATTGATAACATTACACTCTAATCCGTAACAAATCTTTTGATTGTGCTTATTACCTTCAAGCATTAATGTCGGATAAACATGTACATTGTAGCGATCAGCAACACCGATTGCTGGTCATTTATAAGTTTTACTTCTTTCTACTAGTCTTTCTGGGCCAATCATGCCATCTTGTGTTGACATGTTTGTATGCGCTAACAATTCAATTCGTGGTTTGGTTGCTTTGTCCTCACGAATAAATTGTTTTGGTTTCTCGTCAATTTTTGCAATAAAGTTTGTAATACCTTGTACTTCAAAATTGGTGTATTTATTTTGATCAATTTTTACTCTAGATTTAACTCAATCGCCCACTCTAAGCGAGTTCAAATAAGGCACTGGCAAATTCGTGTCCATTCCTCATGAGGCAGACGCCTTTTTAACTCCGGCAAAAGCCGTAATTACAAATGTATCTTCATAATCAGTGATATAGAATGTATATTTTTGAGCGCCAGACTTTAATGAATCTATCTTAACTTTAAAAATCTCTCCTGTGACAATAACATAGTTATCATCACCACCATAAACAATTTGATTTAGCTTAACCGAAGGACATTTAAATTTAGCAATACTTGCGCTATTATATTTTTTAACTTTAAGTAATTGCGTCTTTTCAGAGTCAAATGAAACACGCGAAGCTTGTAATTGTTCCTCGCGAGCCTTTTTTGAAGCTTCCAATTCTTGACGATTTTTATTAAATTCATAATCAAAACCCGTTACAAAAAAATTGATGCGTCTAAAAAATGATAATAAATCTTCTTCTATCAACTTAAACTCATGTAATTCGGATTTATTATCATAGGTAATGATTACTAATCCAGAATCTGATATTGAAAAGGCTTGACGTTCAATCAAATTACGAATTAAGACATTATGGATATTATGATCATCAAAATAAAATTGAATGTAATCAGTAAATTGTTCCTCATCAACTGGCAACGGAGAACCGACAAAAACTACATTTAATTTGTCAAGAGACTTTTGCATATTTTGATAGAAAGATTTGAACAAATTAATAGGGAGTATTGCATTAATCTTAATTTGTAATGTTGTGTTAGTAAGCACATTCAAATTACTTGTAGGCAATTTAATCGAAAATGTTGCATACTTGGACAATTCTTCGTATTCCGCTTCAGTCATGAAATTTACACGAAGAAAAAATGTTTTAAACTTGTCCATAAGTTGTTTTATTATAGTGAAAAAAGTTTCATTGGATTATTAGTTAATGAAATCGCAAATAATACCTGAAACAAAGATCCAAAAAATAATAATTAGTCCAATTATTGTGAGAGCAGTTTCCAGTTTTTCATTAACCGGTTTATGATGCAATTGACGATATGTTTTAGACACAATCTTTCACCCATCCAATGGAGGAAGAGGAATCAAATTAAAAATGAATGTGATTAGATTCATCATTAAAAGAGATGTTAATAATATTAATCCTCAATATCCACTAGTGGCAATCGCACCCATTTGACCAGATATATCGCCATCACCAAGAAAAACCATATTGTATCCTATTTCTTTAAATGATTCAATCAACGATGTAAATGGATTAAAATCAGGAATACCATAATGACGGCAAAGTGCAATTGTAGGACCGATCAATATAGCAAATAAAACTAAATTAAATAATACGCCTCCAAACATAATGAGCATATATTTTCAAGTAGCTACTTGTTCCAATAGAAAAGTGCCTTTAGGCTTTTTTTTCATCATAAAGGCATAATTCTTATCTTTTTTATCATCAGCATAAATTTCTCGCAATTGTAATGAATCTAACATTACATAAGCGGCCAATGGTATTAAACGAACGGAAATTTTAATGCCTTTTTTATTAATTTTAGAAAATAATCTTGGTCCAATTCCGATGGAAAATTCTTTCACATTGACTTTAAAAGTTTTAGCGAATGTAAAATGTCCTAATTCATGAATTGTTAAAGTAATTAACAATATAAAAATTGTCAATACATATAGTAGGACTATCATTCATGGGTTAGTATCGGTTAAATTAAGCATATCTTTTTTATATAGTTTCTAACTTTTTTATCAACTTCATATACATTATTTAATGTTTTAACATCTTTGCAACCAAAATGTTTAATAGCTTTACCAATTAATAAGACGATCTCATTAAATTTAATGTGTTTTATTCTAAATAATTCGATAGCTTCTTCGTTCGCTGCATTAATAATAATCGGTAGCGAACTTTTAGGGCTATCAAGACAATCATATGCTCATTTAATCGGCAACCATTTTTTCTGGTCAATTACCTCAAGCACATATTTATTTATAAGTGGTTGTACATATGGAAGCTTATTTTTAAATCCAGTAATTGCCTGATGAATTGGTAAATGCATATCCGGTTTGCTAGCAAACATAATTTTTTTATTTTTATATTTAACGATGGCATGGACAAAAGATTGTGGATGATAAAGTGGTTCAATTTCGGTAGTGTTAAAATATCAATAAGCCTCTATGATTTCAAAACACTTGTTAACCATAGTTGCTGAATCAATAGAAATCTTACCGCCCATCTTTCACGTTGGGTGATTCGTTGCTACGGAGTAAGTAACATTACTTTTTTGCTGTTGAGTTAGTTTGTAGAAAGGTCCACCACTCGCTGTAATGTAAAGTTTCTGAAAGTGATCCTGTGGATTCTGTTTAATGATTTGATAAAGTGAGGCATGCTCACTATCAATTGGGTAAATATGAACATGGTTGAGTTTAGCAAGTCTCATTACAAACTGTCCGGCAACAACCAAAGATTCCTTATTCGCAAGGCATAATGTTTTCTTATGTTTAATTGCGGTTAATGTCGCCTCTAAGCCTGCGAAACCTACAATTGCATTAACGACTATGTCTGGCTTACTTTTAATAATGAGTTCATCATAACTTGCGACATTAGACATCTTTTTATTAATCGGACTAAATTTATATGGTGTTTTAATTTTAGAAGCACCACTGTCATTCTTATAAAAACTAATACCACATAGTTGGTATTTTAATTTATTAATAACATCGATGGTTTGCTTGCCAATGCTACCAGTTGCTCCAAGAATTAGTATTTTCATTATGTAAAATTAGGGAAGATAGTTCCAGGGTTATTATTATAAATAGCGGTAACAATCGAAACACAAAGCATTATTGCACCGAAGGTGACTGTCACAAAAATAAATGCATCCATACGGTCTAGAACACCTCCATGACCAGGCAATATATTTGAAAAATCTTTGATACCATTTTTTCTTTTTAATCAACTAAAAAATAAATCACCAATGATTGTAGAGATAACTAAAATAATCGCTACTCCAGCAACAAGTAGTCATCATACTCATTCATTTGAGGTTCCTCAAAATCATTGATCTATACCAATAAATTGAATGCCAAAGAATTGGATGGCGGCATTAGTGCTTGTAGCAGGAACATCGGCTGTTGGAATTTTATGATTAAATAACCCAAGCAGAAATATAAAAAGCAATATTAAGGCCGAACCAAAAAACCCTCCACCAATTGCTCCCTCTCAACTTTTCTTAGGACTGATTATCGGAGCCATTTTATGTTTGCCAAATAAAATACCACTAAAGAAAGCCATGATGTCACAACCACAAACTGCAAGAAGCAATAAAAAAGTGGTAGTTCAATATCTTACAATGCTTAAATAATAAATTGAACCGAACGCCACAGCTATTGCAACGGCTGTAATTGGAAACATCACCTTATTAAATTTTGTAGGTTTTTTCGAGTATTTCATTAGATGAATAAAAATTGGAAAAAAGATAATTATTAGCAAAATACCAGATGCAAAAAATCCAATAGTTCATCATCAGCCTGTTTCTAATCCTAGAAAATTACCACCGCTTGATAAATCTGAAAAAAAATAGTTTGGTATTAATCAAATTATTGTTGGTATCAGTTGAATTAAAATTAATCCAGTGGCTATCGTAGCAACTATTTTCTTATTTTGAGTTTTTAAAAAACAATTGTCTAATTCCTTGGCTGTAAAATAAGAAACCCAAGAAATTAATCCGATCGCCACAATAGCACAAACAAATGAAATATATTTGTGAACACTTTCACTAATCCACCAAACTCATCCATCTTGAATTGAACTTCCCGTGTGCTCGTCCGAAAATGCAAATAAAGCAAGCAATACCGCACCAAATAATGCCATCAATATGCCAGTTCGAACACGAACTTGCACTGAAGTTTTCATTTTGTCATCGAGTTTGTTAACTTTAATTAATTTTTCCAAAGCGGCGACTCCTATTAGAATATTCTAATAAATTTTTGTTAAATATTTTTTCGTTATACGCAGGTCAATATGTGGGTTCGAAAATTATTTCGGCGTAAGCACTCTGTCATAATAAGAAATTACTAAGACGTTTTTCATTGCCGGTTCTAATTAATAAATCTACCGGCGGTAATTCCTGGGTTAATAACAACTTGCTAAAATCATTAATTGATTCGATATTTTTTGCTTTTTGAGCTGCCTGTAAAATATCTTGCATGCCACCATAATTAAAATAAATATTAAGAATCAATTTTTTATTAAGCTTTGTAGATGATTGGACTAGTCTAATCTTGTCTAATAAGCTTGGAAACATTTTGCTTTTTAAACCGATTCAACGTAGTTGAATTTTATGTTTGTTAAGTTTATCAATCATATCTTTGTTCAGGTTATTTTGTAAAAGCTGCATTAAGAAATTAACCTCAATTTTTGGACGATTTCAATTTTCACAACTAAAAGCGAATAAAGATAAAACTTTGACATTCTGCTTGATGGCTTCTTTTGCAATGCTACCAATAACTTCAGCACCTGCTTTGTGACCAAAAGTTCTTGTCTTATTTTTGTTTTTCGCCCAACGACCGTTGCCGTCCATAATGATGGCAACGTGATTTGGAATATTTTTGTTTGGTATCATTAGATTTTCATTAACTCTTGTTCTTTCTTGTTGAATGTGTCTTCTAATTTGTTGTTATATTCCTTGGTGATTTTATTAAGTTCTTCTTCAAAATATCTAATCAAATCCTCACTGACTGTGTCCTTGACTTTCTTATATTGATCTTGAATTTCTTTACGAACATTGCGAAGTTTTGTTTTTGCGATTTCTAATGTTTCTTTCGCCTTTTTAACATTTTGCTTACGGTTTTCTTCGGTTTGCGAAGGAAAAAGTAAACGAATATTATCAGCATTCACCTGGGGATTAACATTTAATGGGCTAGCTGTGATTGCTTTAGCAATGTCGTGAATTTGACTACGGTCATATGGTTTAATTAGAATTTGGCGAGCATCAACTATTTGCAAATTCGAAATTTGGTTTAAACTCATCATCTCGCCATATGCTTCAACTTTGACAATGTCTAAAATGTTTAAGCTAACACGCCCACTACGAATTCGCATATATTCGTCGTTTAATCAATCAATCACAACGCTAGCTTCTAATTCAAAATCTTCTTTTAATGTATTTCATTCCATATTAATTCTCCACAACTGTTGTTGGAATCTTTTTATTCAAAGCATCCACAATTGCATTTTTACGGTCAATATTAAAAACCAATAGCCTGATCTTGTGTTTTTGACACATTTGCATAGCACTTAAATCCATAACTTTGAGTTTCTTGGAAATGGCTTCCTTAAATGTTAAAAAGTTGTAATGTAGTGCCTTTTTGTTCTTTTTAGGATCATCCGAATAAACACCATCCACTCCGTCTTTACCCATAACTATTCATTTTGCGCCAAGCTCTACGGCATCTTTGGATGCACCTGTATCCGTACTAAAAAATGGTTTACCTGTGCCTCCGGCTAAAATAATCACCTTATGTGCTTGTATAGCTTTTTTAACTTTTGCTTGGTTATAGTCAATAGCCACCTTTGGACATGGTAATAATGAATGCACTTCAGTCGGTATGCCAATTTTTAATAAAGCTTCTTTCAAAGCAATGGAATTAATAATTGTTGCGACCATCCCCATATAGTGAGCTTGTTCTTCGCGATACAACTTAAGATCGCTTGTGCCGCCCCTTCAAATGTTGCCACCACCAACAACAATACCGATATCATATTTACTATGTATCTGTTTAATTTGTTTGCAAATTGATTGGAGCCTAGATGAAGATAAAATGTTATTACCTATTTTGTCACGTAACGCGGCACCTGAGAGTTTTAAAATAATACATTCTTTGTTTTTAGTCATTAGTTTTGACCCATTTGTGCTGCAACTTCAGACGCAAAATCTACTTGCTTTTTTTCAATACCTTCGCCAACTTCGTAGCGGATGTATTTAACTGCAGTTGATTTATTATCCTTTAGATAAGTTTCAATTGTTTTACTAGGATCTTTAAAGAAGGATTGATCTAGAAGGCAAACTTCTGCTAGTGTTTTTTTAACTCGCCCTTTGACAATCATTTCTGCTTTGTCTGCTGGTTTACCTTCTGCAATTGTTTGCTCTTTTAAAATTTTAGTTTCATTAATCAATCAATTTTGATCAACATCTTTTTGGCTTAAAAATTTAGGATTCATAGCTGCCGCATGCATCGCTACATCATGCCCTACATGTTCAGAAGAACCTGCAGTCATAATTAATAAGACAGCAATTTTGTTATTGCTGTGAACATAATTAGCAAACACTTCGTCCGCCTTTTTATTGATAATTTCAAAACGCCTTACACCAGTTTTTTCACCAATGCGAGCCGTCAATTCTGTACAAGCTTCGTCAACGGTGACGTCTTTAATAGTTTTAGCTTTTAAAGCTTCATCGATAGTTTTGGCATCAGACTTGAATACGGCTTGAGTAATTTCATTTGATAATTGAATAAACTTGTCGCTCATGGCCACAAAATCAGTTTGTGAGTTTATTTCAATAATTAAAGCTTTGTTACCTTCAATTAATATTTTAGCTACACCTTCAGTTGCAATTGCCGATGCTTTTTTGGCAGCTTTGACAATGCCTTTTTCTCTTAGTCATTGCGCTGCTTTGTCTAGATCATCACCATTTTCTTCTAAAGCCTTTTTTGCATCCATCACTCCTGCTTGAGTCATATCACGCAGTTTTTTAATCAATTCCATATTTGCCATAATGTTTTAGTATCCTATTTCTAATTGTCGTTAATTATATATTAATAGTAACTATAGATAAAACGGAATTGTAGATATTTCATACAATTCCGTTTCAATTATTAAATCGTTACTTTTAAACTTTTTTCATTGGTTGATTTTGCGAGTGAAGCATCTTCTTTTCAAGAGCGTTTTTTTGAGCAATCAACTTCAAGTTTGTTTTTTTAAGATTATTAATCTCGTTATCTTTATATTTAGCAATTTTATTTAATTGTTCATTTTTCTCTCGAATATTTTGATCAAGTTTTTTAAGTGTGGCTTCAGTAGTTTGTTTACAAATATTCAATGCTTTTTTGTAAATTAAATCGTTACCATTTTTACTTATTTTACTTAATTGATTAATTTTTTTATTGTAATCACTGACTTGATTTTGCAAGAAGACGATCATATCGTTTCGTTTCTTTACTTCAATACTTCTCATACTCTTAATATTGACATTATGTAATAAGAATCCAGCAAAATTAAACACAACAATAATAGCAAATATAGAGCAAGCAATAACACCAAACATACTAAGTGTTCCATCTGCTTCTGTAAAAACAAATTGTGGAACTACACCAAATGCACCTAAAAAAGTCAAAATGATTAAAATAAGTGTCCAAGACCATGAAATAATTAATGCAACATTAATAAATATTGGGGCTCAAGGTGGCAAAACAGAAATTTTATTTTTCTTGTTTAGATTTAACAACTCTTTGCTTGAGCTTGAATACTCGGTAAACTCTTTAATGTTATTTTGAATGTCTTTATCCATTTGGGCAAACGCCGGGTCAATTTTTGTTAGTTTATATCACTCAACAGTACCAGGAATCGCATCTATTGTTACAGAAACTAAACCTAACTCATGTCGATACTGTAAATAAAGTGCAAACAAATGTTTTTGATAAGCATCACGAACACGTTTAAATTCATTTGCATATGTATTTTTAATCTTGTTAGTTATACCGTGACGATATTCTCAATAGAATTGTTTCTTTTGTTCATGAAAAGTAACATTACATATGCCAAGTTTTGTTTTAACGCTATCTTTTACCTCAACTAATTTGCTTCACTGAATGCCAATTTTTTTATCTGCATCAGAAACCAATGCATATTTTTGCATTTTATAATTATTGTTGAGCACCTTTAACTGTGCATTTTTATCAATTTTGCATTGATCAATCTGTTTAGTGATGGACTCAAAATTTGCATTCTTTTGTTGAGCTATAACTTTCTTTTTTTCAATGAGTTTACGTTTTAAGTCATCGTAATAGACCCTAACTTTGCTATCCTTAACAAGAAAATCATTTTTAATGTTTTTTAATTGTGTGCTTAAATTTTTCAAACAAACAAATCTACATTCTTTTAATTTAATTTTAGCGTTTCGGACTTCTTCTCTGTATTCATTACGAAAATTATGTCTAACCTCTTGAATCTTATCAATCGCTTCACAATAATGAGCATATGGTTTAATCAAATCTTTCTTTTGCTCGTGCACTTTTAATGAATCAACTTTATATGCTTCGCTAAGTTTGGACATTTGCACAAACAATTCATTACTTGCTATTTTAATTTCATCACTTTCATGTTTCACGGATGTGAGAAATTTTAAGCGTAATGTATTAACATTATTATCAAATGTTTTTTTAGTAGCGGCAATACTTGCCTTAAGTTCTTTTTTAAGCGTAATTTGTTTATTTTTTATTTCGGCTTTATTTTTCTTATGTTTATTTGAAATCTTAATTGATTCAATTTGTTTTTTATATTTTGTTTTTAAAAACTCTGATGACGATTTAAAACCCTTATGTAAATTAACTTTGTCGGCATGAAATTTCTTAGAAAGATTTTTAATATTTTCTTTGCGGCGTTGTTTAATATTTTTGAAGGTAGATTTGCAGTGTTCGATTCCAGAGTGATATTTTTGTTTGGCGATGACGAGCGGATGGTTTTTCTTCTCATGTTTTAGCAATTCCTTATGCTTTGCAATCTCACGACTATATTTTTGCACTATCGCTAATTTTTCTTTTTCAAATTTAGTCTTAATAGCACTAATTTGCTTTGCATCACCACGATTTTTTTTAAGTTCTAGTGATTGTTTATGATTTAGTTCAAGAAGATCATGACTCTTTAACAAGGAAAGTCTTTTGGCTTGCGTGATGGATTTTTCATCAATCTTTGCAAGGAGTAATTGTGATCACATCTTAAATTTCACGATGTCTTTTTCAGCATTATATTTTTTTCAAGCAATAAGTTGCGCTTTTCGATATTTTTGTTTAGGATCAATTTCAGTCGATGATACACCAAAGCTTTTTTGGTTTAATTTATCTTTAGAGGTAATTTTAAATACTTTAACATCTTTTTTAATTCGCGCAAGCTCAGTTTTATTGTGAGCAGCTAGTGCTTGAGATTTTTCATATTTAAATTTCAATAACCCCAAATGAAAATCATGTTGAAACTTAGCGACTGCTAATGTTTGCTCTTTTTTTTGCAAGTATTCCACTTTAAACGTATGAGCATGTTTTTGATCGAACTCCAACAAATCTACAAATTTATGTTCAAAAAACTCGTCGTTAGTTTTCCATTTAGCGATAATTTTTGCATATTTATTATTAATTTTATTTTCTAAAACAATAAATTTTGGATCTTTATACATTGAAACCATTTCCTTAATAAAACAAATAAATTATAATGAACTATTAACGCATATTCACATAATACTCTAAATAAATTTACGCTCTGTGTAATGAGTATGTAGCACTTTGTGTGCTTTGTGACTACCAGGTTTCTCAAAATAATCCTTGTAAAGTTGAATAATCATTGGATTTTCGTGTGACTTACGAATTTTTTTGGCAACATCCTCTTTATAAATCGATTTAGCTCTAATCTTGGCTCGTTCTTCGAAAGAAACTTCGTTTGGATTGTGTAATGGCATCCCACCACCATTGACACACCCTCCTGGACATGCCATAATCTCAATGAAATGATAGTTTTTCTTATTACCATTTTGTACTTCTTCAATTACTTTACGAGCATTAGCCAAACCGCTAGCGGCCACCACATTTAATTTGGTGCCGTTAATATCTATAGTTGCTTCTTTGATTCCTTTAGTACCACGAACTTTTTTATAATCAATTGCACCTAACGATTTGCCAGTCAATGTATCAGCTGCAGTTCTTAATGCTGCTTCCATCACACCACCTGTTACTCCAAAAATTACGGCCGCTCCTGTTGATGTTCCTAATGGATCATCAAATGTTGAGTTTTTTAATTTATTAAAATTAATACCTTGACGTTTTAATAATCTGCCTAACTCACGAACGGTTAATACTGCATCAACATCTCGAATACCTTCATGGGTGCTGTGATCTTTTAACATTTCACCTTTCTTAGCAGTACAAGGCATAATAGTAACTACAAATATTTTTGATGGATCAACCTTATTTTTTTCAGCTCAATACGTTTTAACGGTAGCTCCAAACATCGCTTGTGGCGATTTAGCACTTGAAAGATTAGCAATCATACTTGGATAATAAGCCGTTAAGAAATTGACTCATCCTGGCGAACATGATGTCATCATTGGTAGTACACCTTTGTTAGTAATACGGTCAATTAATTCATTAGCTTCTTCCATAATTGTTAGATCAGCAGCAAAGTCAATGTCAAATACCTTATTAAAACCAAGCATTCTTAAAGCTGTTGCTAATCTACCCTCAGCGTTTGTACCAATTGGTTCACCAAATTCTTCTGCTATACCAACACGTACAGATGGTGCTGGGGCAACAATCGTAGTTAATTCTGGATTAGCAAGTGCTTCCAATACTTTATCAATATCGTTCTTTTCCATTAACGCACCTGTCGGACATACTAAAGTACATTGACCACAACCAACACAAGCTGAATCATTAATTTCAGCACCATAAGCACAACCTAAATAACTTTCAAAACCACGTTTATTAACAGCAATGACTTTTACAGCTTGTGTTTCATAACATGCTGCTTTACAACGTTTACATAAAATACATTTTTGTGAGTCACGAACTAATGAAGGCGAAGAACTATCAACAATTCTTTCAGGCATAGCGCCTTTAAATTGATTCTCGTTGCAACCATATTCAAGTGATAATTTTTGTAATTCACAATTAGTTGATTTTTCACATGATAAACAATTCTTCACATGAGCAGAAAGAATTAACTCTAAGTTAATCTTACGTGCTTTGTTTACTCTAGCAGTGTGGGTCAATACTTCCATTCCTTCCGCAGCAGGATAAACACAAGCCGCTACTAATGGACGCATGTTTTTTACTTCTACTAAGCAAATACGACATGCACCAATCGCGTTAATCTTTTTTAAATAACAAAGTGTTGGAATAGTAATATCAGCAGCATTAGCAGCGTCCAAAATAGTTGAACCTTGTGGTACGCTTACTTGTACACCATCAATTTTTAAATTAATCATTTTCTCCATAATAACACTCCTTACTTTCTTTCAATTGAGTTAAACTTGCAAGCGCCAATACAAGCGCCACATTTAATACATTTAGATTGATCAATCACATATGGTGTTTTACCAACTTCACCACTAATCGCTTTTACTGGACATGTTCTAGCACACAGCGAACACTTCTTACATAATGTTGGATTGATTGTATATTGTAATAATTTACTACAAACGCCCGCTGGACAACGGTGTTCCAGTGTGTGTGCTTCGTATTCCTTACGGAAATAACGAATCGTTGAAAGGATCGGGTTTGGAGCAGTTTGACCTAAACCACAAAGTGAAGTTGCCTTAATATGTTGACACAACGCTTGTAATCTTTCAAGATCGCCTTCTTTACCACGACCTTCAGTAATATCGGTAAGGATTTCTAACAATCGTTTGTTGCCGATACGACAAGGCACACATTTACCGCATGATTCATCGGCACAGAATTCCATATAGAATTTGCAAATGTCCACCATACATGACGATTCATCCATAACGATTAATCCACCAGATCCCATCATCGATCCAATCGCGATTAAGTTGTCATAGTCAATTGGCGTATCAATCAGTTCGTTAGGAATACATCCACCTGACGGTCCGCCAGTTTGAGCAGCTTTAAATTTACCGTTGCCTAAAATGCCGCCACCAATTTCATAAATAATTTCACGAAGCGTAATACCCATTGGGACTTCAATTAACCCAGTGTTACGAATCTTACCACCTAATGCAAATACCTTTGTGCCTTTAGATTTTTCTGTTCCAATAGAAGCAAACCATTTTGAACCATTAAGAATAATTCTTGGCACATTAGCATATGTTTCTACGTTATTCAAAATGGTTGGGCATTTATATAAACCCTCATTAGCAGGATAAGGTGGCCTTGGTCTTGGTTCACCACGATTACCTTCAACGGATGTCATCAATGCAGTTTCCTCACCGCAAACGAACGCACCACTACCTAATCTAATAGTTAATTTGAAGTTAAAGTTTTTGCCAAAAATATGTTTACCTATTAAACCTTCTTTGGTTGCTTGTTTAATAGCAATTTCCAATCGTTTAACAGCAACCGGATATTCGGCACGCACATATATGTAACCTTCATCAGCACCAATGGCATAAGCGGCAATCGCCATTGCTTCAATAATTGAGTGCGGATCAGCTTCTAATATAGAACGATCCATGAACGCACCTGGATCACCTTCATCACCGTTGCAGCAAACATATTTCTTTTTACCAACAGCTTTATATGCTAGCTCTCATTTCATGCCAGTTGGAAATCCACCACCACCACGACCGCGTAATCCAGATTCTTTAATAATCTTAATCACTTCTTCACGTGGCATATTTAAACACTTGTATAGTGCTTGATAACCATCAGTTCCAATATATTCTTCAATTCTTTCAGGATTAATTATTCCGGAATTCTTTAAAGCAATACGAATCTGTTTTTTATAAAAACCAGTTTGGTTTAAAGGTACTAACTTATCATTTTGGAATGATTCTCAAAATAATTTGTCCTTAACAATTTGTCCATTAACAAGGTGGCTTTCTACTATTCGGTCAACGTCTTCTGGAGTGACTTTAGCATAGAAAGCACCTTGTGGATATACGATTACAACTGGTCCCATTTCGCATAGACCATGACATCCTGTTTGAACAATGTCAACTTTATTAGTAATGCCAGCTTCTTTAACTTTCTTGGTAAATCTTTCTAAAACAAGTAAGGATTTATTAGAAATACAGCCAGTGGAAGCGCAAACTAATACTTGGTATTTACCATTGTAACTTGCTTCTTGGTGAATTTTTCTTTGTTCAATGTTCTTAGCAAACTCTTCTTTAATACTAAGTAATTTTTCAATTGTCATTTTAGCCATAAACATTCTCCTTATTCGTTGTACTCATTAATAATTGACGAAACTTGATCTGGTTTAACCGCTGGATAAACCTTTTCATTAATTAACATTACCGGAGCAAGACCACAACATCCTACACAACGTGCACTACCTAATGTAAATTTACCATCTTTAGTGGTTTCACCCATTTTCAATTGTAAAACTTCTTCTAATTTAGTTTGAATCTTAGATGCACCACGAACATAACAAGCTGTACCCAAGCATAAAGAAATGCGGTACTTACCTTGTTTCACAAATTTAAATTGTGCGTAAAAAGATGCAATGGAATATATTTCACTTGTTGTGGTGTCAAAAATTTTCGCCACAATGTTCATTGCATCCTTATCCAAAAAACCAAATAATGCTTGCGCTTCTTGTAAAGCCATTAGTTTGGTGCCACTATTATTTTTAATTTCCTTGCACTTTTCAGCAAACATATCAAATTTATCATTTGTCTTACACGCTTCGCAAGCTAATGATTCGTTATTATTTTCACTCATTTTGAACTCCAATAGTTGTTAAATATTAAATACATTATATACTATGTATATACTATGAAATTAACGAATAGTGATTTAGTGATTTTTGTTGATAGACAGTTTTTTAATAACACATATTTACTA
>JAITPK010000073.1 GCA_031289475.1 Mycoplasmataceae bacterium
CAAATTAAAACCAATCCTAATTCTAGACGCTTGATAGTTTGCGCGTGAAACCCAACTGAAGTAGATAAGATGGCCTTACCACCATGTCATTCATTATTTCAATTTTATGTTGATGGTAAAGGTGGGTTATCGTGCGAATTATACCAAAGAAGTGCTGATGCATTCTTGGGGGTGCCTTTCAATATTGGTTCATATTCTTTGCTTGTTTATATTGTGGCAGCCATGACCGGATTAAAACCAAAAGAATTCGTACACACTTTTGGTGATTTACATATTTATACTAATCATTTAGACCAAGTAAAAGAGCAATTGTCTAGAACACCAGGTAAATTGCCAAAATTAAACATTAGGCGTATTCCAAATAATATTAATGAGTTTACAATCGATGATTTTGAGATAATAGATTACAACCCACAGGGTGTAATTCGTGCGGAGGTCGCAGTTTAATATGATCAGTCTTATTTGAGCGCAAGATATTGAAAAAGGTATTGGAATTGACAATCTATTACCGTGAAACATTCAAGATGAAATGAATCATTTTCGTAATGTTACTCGTGGACAAACAGTAGTCATGGGCCAAAAAACATTTGAGTCAATTGGTAAGCCTCTTATAAATCGAACCAATGTTGTATTGTCCGATGATTTAAATTGGAAACATGATGGTGTCGTTGTTTACAACGATATGAAGAAATTAATTGAAGACTTTAAGGTACAACACGTTTATATTATTGGTGGTAAAACTATTTATCAATTATTTGCGCCAATTGCTGATGAACTAGTTGTAAGCAAGTTAAAGAAAAGTTATCACTGCAACCGTTTTTTAGATATTGATTTTAGTAATTTTCAATTGATGAAATCTGAACCTCATGAAGAATTCACAGCAGAATGATGGCAACGTAAGCAATAATGATTAACCAAGAAACTTCACTAAATCTTAAATTAGCATCGTTTGATGGTCCAATCGATCTCTTGGAATCTTTGATTCGTGAACACAAATTGGACATTTTAAATCTTGACATTGCTGCTTTGGCAGCTCAATATTTAAAATTTATTAAAAAGAATATCGATCAAATTTCAATCGATGATGCCTGTGAATATCTATCAATGGCAACATATCTGTTGGAACTAAAATCAAAAAAAGTTTTGCCAATTGAAAACAACGGATTAAATGATTCCAATTTTGAATTTGAACGAGATAAGTTAGTAAAACGAATTATTGAATATCGTAAATATAAAAATGCAATTCCAGAATTATTGTCTAAACAAAACAAAAGATTGGAAATGTACGCTAAGCGAGCTGATGATTTAGAATCATTTGCTCCAGATAATGTTGTGATTGAAGACTTACCAACCAATGTTGACCCAATGAAATTATCTAAAGCCATGGAATTGGCATTTGAAAAATGACGTATGTCATTATTTTCTCAACAGAAGATCCTTGTACAAGAACTAGCTGTTGATGATGTTGAAAAAGATGTTTTAAAATTTTTAGACACACATGATTTTAAAGAAATTTCATTTAGTGATTTTCTTAGTGAAGTTGATGAATTAAAAATGAGCCAACAATACATTGTCACATGTTTTTTAGCTTTACTAGAATTGGTAAAATATCACAAAATTAATTTACATCAAAAGGAAATGGATGATGATATTTACATTTCAAAAAATATGAATAAGGACGAGATGCAAGATTCGTTATTAAGGGGATAGTTATGAACACAAAATCAATTATTGAAAGTATTTTATATGTGAGTGGTAGTGACGGACTTGATATTAGTGATATCAAGAAAGTTATCAATCTACCAGCTGATGACATTCGTAAGCTCATCAAAGAAATGAAGAATAGCTACGATACCAATGCTGACACAGGTTTTACAATTAAAACATATGGTTCACATTTCTATTTGTTAACTAAACCAGAGAACAAAGAATTTATAAGCAAACTAATTGATGTTCGACTTAAAAATCCGCTTACTCCTGCTGTAATGGAAACACTAGCTATCATTGCCTATAACAACCCATGTACCGGTGTTAAAGTTGATGAAATTCGAGGTTCATCAAGTGATGGTGCATTAAAACGTCTTGAATCATTAGAATTAATTAAAAACATTGGTCGTTCCAATACACCTGGGCGTCCTTATGTTTATGAAATAACACAAAAGTTTTTTAATTTATTTGGCATTAAATCATTAACAGAATTACCAAAAATTAATACTGAAGATGGTAATCTAGAAAACGTTGACTTTTTTAATGCCAATCGTTTTGAAGACGAAGAATCTAAATAATTATTCTAAATCAATACCAAAGACAAAATAATTGGGACCAACGTGTGCTGTAATAACACTTGGTAGTACCACATACTCAATTTTTACATCAGGATACATTGATTTAACGAGTCGAACATATTCATCAATATTAAATTTTGCATCAGCTTCGCTATTACGAAAGATAACGAAACGTTTGACCTTTTTTGTTTCTAGTGGGATGCAATCGCCCAATGCACGCTTAGCTTTTTTAATGGCTTCCTCAACCTTACCGGCTTTATCTTTAAATAGTAAACCGTGTTCATCCAAAGTGATAATTAGTTTTAAACCAAATAACTTTATTAGTAAAGATTTAAAATTGCTTACTCGCCCACCTTTTTTAAGCTGTGAAGCATCAGGTACAACCAAAACACCGGCTCGGTGTTTTTTTGTAAAATTCAAATATTCGATAATAGTGGCATCGTTTAATTCATCTTTTTTATTTTTGTCAACTAAATCGGCAATAGTTCATTCAGCTAAACGGCCAACCATGGTTTGATCATATACATGAACATTGTTATACTCTTTTGATAATGAGACTCAATTAGTGTATGTGCCAGAAATCTTTGAAGTAATTGGCAATGCATAAATCATTTCATATTCGGTCGTGATTTTGTCTAAAATTTTGACGACATTACCGATTACAGGTTGTGATGTTTTAACATCAACACCTAGTGAAATTTTTTCACATATATCTTTATTGAAAATTTCAACATTATCAAGATACGATGTCACTTTCCCGTTATCAGTTACAATAATTTCCATTGGAGCAACATAGACATCAGGGTATTGCCCATCTTTAATTCCGTAAGATGAGTCAATTAAAATTGCAGCTTTTTTCATATTGAAATTATAGCATTCCACACAAAAAATGGTCGTAATTTTCCGCGTGGGGGGGGGGGTATAATATTAGTATGTATATACATAGTATATACATACTAATAGAGGAAAAATGAGTACAAGTCAAGAAGCGAAAAAAAGAATGCAAGTCAAATCAAAAGACACTAAAAGCAAGAAATGACCAATTGTTTTGGCAATAATTGGAGCATCAATAATTGTGGGCGGAGCCAATGTCGGCACAGGATATTTTATTTGAAGTCAAACTAGTAGCCAAACCACTCCTTTCATTGCCTGTTCGGAAAGTGGTAATTTAAGAACAGGAGCAACAATTAGAGTTACGCTAACTAATGGCGCTGACTGAGACAATGTTTCCATAACAAAAGGAGAGGGCTGAAAGAAAAGCACTTCTCATACATTCACAAAAACAAACGAAAACGCTATTGCCGATGAGAATGTCATTATTACTTTAAATGGTGGTAATGCAATTAATTTGACTATTTCTAGTGGACAAATACCCGATCCTACCAACGATGTCTACACAATGAAAACTGATGGGACCGATGAATATTTTAATATTGATGGTTCTCATGTCCTAACTGGTTGAAAAGATGGTGCTATCATGGGAAATAGCGATAGGGAATTTTATAGTAAAAAATATACGGAATTGATTATTCCAGCCGACATAACTTCTATTGCAGAAAATGCCTTTTGAATGAGTGCATCATTTCGTGACAGTACTCAACCAATAGAATTGAAATTCAATTTGCAATCAAATTTCACCTCCATTGGCTCTTGTGCCTTTTATGGTTGTGCAGGAATTACTGCTGTAGATTTTTCTGGAAGTGAGCATGGCGCAATTAACTATATCGGAGAATACGCTTTTCAAGGTTGTGAGTTAACTAGCATAATTGGAGGTGGATCCATTGCTCCACTAAATACGATTGGTTGAGGTAATTACTTTTATGCTTTTGGTATTGCATCAGATTACGGGGACCCTAATTGAACAAGCAAAACGTTGTATTCTCAAGGTTGTGGTTGCTTGGCTTATGGCACATTTGCTCCAAATATTGCCGCAACCGACATCGGTCCTGGTGCTTTCGAAGGTTGTGGAGGAATCACTGTCGTAGATTTTTCACAAGCCCAAGGTAATTTTGGTTCTGTCGGTCTCCAAGCTTTCTGAGGTTGCGCATTGCGAACCGTTGCTGCCGGTCATGGTATTGAGAAGGTGTCATTAACAGGGTGGGGAGACAATATGAATGTTTTTCGTGTGGAAACCGAAACGCCATATGAACCGAATTACTCAAATAATGTGCTCTATAATTCAGGGTGTGGTTGTTTGGCTTACGGTGTCTTTGCTCCGACAAACGATAACATTATCGGTGATGGTGCCTTAGCAGGTTGTAGTGGAATCACCGCTGTAGATTTTTCTAATTTTTTTAATATACCAGATCAGGATTCTGGCATTGGTGAGAGTGCTTTCAATTTCTGTTTAGGAATTCGTTCTTACAAATTTGCAAGTGAACCAGCATATGGACCGTTTAACATTGGCCCTCATGCTTTTGTTAACTGTGCACTATTAGGCAAGGTTATTTCCGACCCCATAGATGCTGCAGAAATGCAATTACCATTAATGATTGATAAATCTGATTTTTCTATGAATGCAGATTTTTGAATAGCTGCCACAAGTTAAAGCAAAAATATTTTTAATATAATTCAACATATGTTAGCTATCTTTTATAACAAAACATCGTTGAAGGATACATTAATTATCCAAATTGATGCAGAAATTCCAAGCAAAATAATTCAGAAGAATAATTTTACATATGGTTTATCACCGAATGGTGACCCAATTTTTATTAATGTATTTCATTTCTCAAAATTAGGTGATGAACCAAATGGATATTTAGCATTGGATGACACTATTAATGCTGTTATAAAGAAAAATTTGGATATTGACTTATCAATTTATAACGAGGGATCACCATTTGTAATTGGTCATGTTGTAGAATGTCAAGAGATACCAAATTCTCATTTACATGAATGTAAGGTAAATGTTGGGAATGAAACATTATCAATTGTATGCGGGGCTAAAAATATTCGTAAAGATCTAAATGTTGTTGTTGCCAAAATCGGAACGATAATGCCGAATGGACTCATTATTAAAAAAAATAAGATTCTAGGCAAAGAATCTTATGGGATGATTTGTAGCGCTAGAGAACTAAACCTTTCTAAGTATTCTTATAACACTGACGGAATTATTGAACTTGATAAAAATTTAGTTATTGGCGATAGATTCTCTAGTGTCTTTGTCAATTCGCGAAAAGAATAATGATCGTTTTGTAAATAATACCATTTTACGGAGAACACTTTTAGGCTCATTAATAGTTGTAGGACGTAATTGATATCATCCTTTGAATCAATCTAATTCATCAAACATATCATATCAACGATAACGTTTTAATAATTGCACACGATTCTGTAAGAAAATAATTAATGAAATACACACATATGATAGTGAAAAGCCAATCGCCGCCGCCGCACCAGGACCAACTCCAAAGAATTCACTAACACCAGAATATTCGCCATAAGATCAATCAAAAATACACAATCCGCTAACATTTTGTTGAAGGTTAAATGCGGTCATCATGATGGCCACGTAGCTATAGTAGCATCCAGCAAATAAATTGCAGTAGATTCAATCAGCTCAACGCATTTTTGGAACACTAACTAGAACTAATATTCCCATTACGACATTAATTCAATGCATCATAAAATACATCGGGTTAACATCGTTGCCAATAAAAATATATTGTCATGTTAATTCGGGCGAGTCTTGACCAATACCGCCCAATATTGTAATTAATCCACCAAATAATGCAAAGGGTGCAATGATCTTTGCGAGTTTTCTCGTCGGATCAATAACGACAGCAACGCAAATAGCCAAAGCACAAAAAGGACAAATGTCTAATAGATATTTTCGTGATTCAGGAATACCACCATCGTAATCTGGCGATCATCCATATGGATAGAATCTACAAACGATTAAATATGACATTAGGACACCACCTAAAATAATTCAGAAGAATCAATTATTAGTAACTTTTTTAATATAAGGTCCAACGGCAATAATTAAAACAACTGATAATACCGTGATAATGTCTAATACAGCAATTTCCATATTGTGTAATTCTAACATAATTTATAAACATATAATTACTTTACAATGCCATTGATATATAAAAACTTCTCCGGATTTAAAATTGAAAATGATCGTGTAATTCTTAAACCTGAATACATTCAAAAAAACAAATGATCCTTTAAAAAAATTACCGGAACACGCCTTGCGGCAGTTTTAGGAAAAAATAAATACAACTCTCCCTTTAAAACGTGGATGGGAATGGTAAATTTATATAAAGATGTGATGGATCCTACACTAGCTCAAGCCGGCAATGTAATTGAACCTAAGATTCGCGACTATGTTACTGGACAATTAGGTATTAAATTTAAAATTCATAATCCATCTGAAATTCGATGAGATGCTTTTCAAGAAAACAAAATATTTGGCGGAATTCCAGATGGTGAACCGATGAGTGATCTTAAGGTGATTGATTATTCTAATAACAAGCCAATGTTGGAGATTAAAACATCATCGATTGATTCGTTTGTTTACAAAAAAGAAAGAAACGAATTAAAAATGCAAAAGGATGCAACAGGTCTACCTTTGATTAAAACAAAAGACACCAAAAAAGCAAGCTGGTTTAATAGTGAACAACGAATTTGCATTCCAACAGAGTATTGCTTACAACTTGCTTTGTATTTATACTTAAGAAACATAACTCACGGTGTTTTTGCCATTGGTTTTTTAGAAGCAGAGGATTATTTACATCCAGAACTTTTTCAAACGACCAACCGTGAAATTAGGATTGTTGATTTCAACATTAAGCGTGAGCAAGTGACACCGTTAATCGAATATGCTGAGAAATGATACAACGAGCACATTGTTAAAGGCATTTCACCAGTCATGAATCAAGATGATCATGAATGGTTAAAATCTGAAATAGAGTGATTGGGTAATTAATGAAAAGTATTATTTACATTAAATATGGTGAATTAGTTCTCAAAGGTAAAAACAAAATAAATTTTATCAACCGTCTTTTTGATAATACTAAACATGTTCTTAGTGATAAGCCTAAATTAAAAATTATTAAACAATTTGATTCCATGATTATCACTGGAACAACCGTCGCTAATCGTGGAAAAATAATTGAAATTTTAAAAAAAGTTCCAGGTATCGGTTTAATAATTCCTGGTTTTATTTGCAAAAGAGATTTTGATAGTCTATCCAAATCTATTATTGAACAATTGGAAAAAACAAATATTACAGACACTACTTTTAAAGTCGATACCAAACGTGCCGACAAAACTTATCCGTTAAACTCAATGGAGATTTCTAAAAAACTGGGTGGCGTTGTTTTAAGAAAATTTAAAAAATATCATGTTGATGTTCACAAACCAAAGTTACATATCATTGTGGAAATCAAACTAAAAGAAGCTATTTTTTATTTTGAAAAAATAAAAGGATGTGGTGGCTTTCCTTTAGGAATTAATGGCAGAGTATTGATGCTAATATCCGGTGGAATTGATTCACCAGTTGCTGCTAATTTACTATTAAAGAAAGGCTTAAAAGTAGATTTTTTAACTTTTATTTCACCACCACATACTGATGATCGTGCTTTGAATAAAGTACGTGACCTACAAAAGATATTGTCATTTGATGGTAAGCTTTACAAATCAAAACTTTACATTGTTAATTTCACAAGCTTACAACACGAAATTAGTCATATTTCTAATCATAGTTATCAAATTACTTTAATGCGCCGTTATTTTTTTAGAATAGCTAGAGATCTTGCCAAACAAAATGAATATGATGCAATTGCTACAGGTGAATCACTTGGTCAAGTTGCTAGTCAAACAATTCAAAGTATGCATACCATTCAGCAATCTATTGATGGTATTTTAGTTTTACGGCCTTTATTGTCATTTGACAAATCTGAAATTATTGAAATAGCCAAAAGAATTGGCACTTACGATATTTCTATATTGCCTTTTGCTGATTCTTGCAGTTTGTTTGTTCCGACTAATCCAGTTACTAAGCCAACCGTTCATGGTGCAAAGAAATTAGAGGAAGAGTTAACTTTGATTGATGGTATCTATGATAACATATTCAAAAAGCACATTAATGTTGAATAACATATAATTAACTTATGGATTTTTTAAAAACGGCCATTATTAATAAAATTAAAGAATATGAAAAGATTTCATTATTTTTTCACGAAGTACCAGATTTTGATGCACTTGGTGCTTGTTATGCTTTGAAACGCTATATTCGCGATGTTTCTCCTGAAAAAGAAGTAGCGATTATAGGGCTAGATGTTTTAGATGAATCATTCGCGAAAGGCTTTTTCTCATTTGACAAAAGGCACGTTCCTAATGAATTTTTATCACAATCGTTGGGAATTATTCTTGATACAGCTAACGAACAACGTATTTGGACCAGCCGCCATAAATATTGTAAAGAGTTAATTCGCATTGACCACCATCCACAGGTGGAATCAATTGCCCAAATTGAATGGATTGATGCAAACTACCCAGCGACATGTGAAATGGTTGGTGAACTACTTTATTTTTGAGATCCTAAATATGTGTTATCACCAACAGCAACATATCTATATGCTGGGATTGTTACCGATACCAATCGTTTCTTGTATTTAAATACAAAACCTTCTACTTTTCAGCTTGCTTCCAAATTATTAGATACGAGTTTTGATCGTCAGCGTATTAACGATGCAATCTATTTAAAAAGCTTAAAAGAAGCTAAATTTGATTCATATGTTATGCGTCAGGTCAAGTTCTTTAAAGAACTAAAATTTGCCTATGCGATATTGGCCAAGGATTCTTTTGAAAAATATGGAATTGAACTCCGTATGTCTATGGTCCATGTCCTTAATAACATTAAGGGGTTAGAGATTTGAATGACTATCTATTATGATGACACTATCAAAGCTTGGCGTGGCTCATTGAGAAGCCGTAATCTACCAATTAATCAGATTGCTGAAAAATACAATGGTGGTGGCCACAAATTAGCGGCAGGATTTACCCTTAAAAACCTGGGACAAGCTAAAAAAATGCGTGCTGACATTATCGATTACTTGAAACAAGTATTACAACACGATTAATGTATAATACAATCAACAACATAGGAGACAAACATGGCTAAAACTAAAACAATCAAAATCGCAGCAGTAGATCCAAATAAATTCGAAAGAATTGATGTCCCTCAGACTGGTCGAGTCGATCCTAGTAAACTCAACTTAAGTAGTAGCTTTGATGATGAGATTGCTAATCTTTCATACGAAGATCTTGAATACAAATTAAAATTTGAAACTACCGATGCAACGCAACGCGACAAAATTAAACAGCGGATGAAAGAATTGAAAAAGAAATAAACTACATGTTTATTAATCTTTGCATTCATTCTCACTATTCACTTTTAATGTCATCAATTTCCATTGATGACATTATTAATCACGCAAAGAAACATCAGCAGACGCATGTTGCACTCATTGATATCAATAATCTGTATGGAGCGATGGAGTTTTATCAAAAAGCAACTGCTAATAATTTAAAACCAATCATCGGTTTACAAGTTACATATGAAAATGAAAAAGTTGTATTGATTGCTAAAAATAATGATGGTTACCATAACCTTGTGAGACTTTCTTCTTGTGTTCTAACTAATACTAAATATGACATCAATGCATATGCGTCTGGTAATTATTTAATCGTGCACAACGCTCGTGAAAGCAAATGACTAAAGCACAAAAACGATGTTTATAGCGTAATTTCCGATGGCGATGCGCCAATTGCTCTCCAAGAATGTTTTTTTGAAAATAAAGAGGATGTAAAGTATCTCAAAGCGCTAATGGCCATCGGTTCGGATCGCCAATTGTCTGATTTTGATAACGATCACACTTATGATGAATACTTTATGTTGAATGATGAACAAGCAAAGCATAAATTCACGACAGATGCATTAAAAAATCTTGAACACGTGGTGAATACATGTGAGTGAACGATTGCACTAAATAGTTCAATTAACTTTGTAAAATACGATCCGAAGATGTCAAGCAAGATCCTATTACAAACTAAGTGTCGTGATGGTTTAAAGCACCGTCTTGACTCTTCGGACGCACCCGAAAGATATATAGATCGTTTAAAGAAAGAATTGGAAATTATTGATCAGATGCACTTCAACGATTATTTTCTAGTAGTACAAGATTATGTAAACTTTGCCAAACGTAGTGGCATTCTTGTTGGCCCCGGTCGTGGTAGTGCAGCTGGATCATTAGTGTCTTATGTGTTAGGTATTACAGATATTGATCCAATTGAGAATAATTTAATTTTTGAACGATTTTTAAATCCAGAGCGTATTTCGATGCCAGATATTGATATTGATTTCATGGACAACAGGCGTAATGAAATCATTGAATACATGCTTAATAAATATGGCACACAACGTGTTGCCCACATATTAACATTTCAAAGAATGAAAGCAAAAATGGCCATTCGTGATGCTGGGAGGATATTAGATATTGAATTACCAATTATTAATAACATTAGTAAACTAATTGGTTTTGAATATGATTTGGATTTAGCAAGTGCCATTAAAAATAACAAACAAGTTGCCGCGCTTGCTGCCAAATATGAAGAGTTATTTGACATTGCGCAAAAATTCTTGAATTACCCACGTCAAGTAGGCTTACATGCAGCGGGTGTAGTAATTACTAATAATAATCTTGATGAAGTGGTACCAATTCAAAGTAGCACTGATGGGATGAATTCCACACAATACTCCATGGAATATCTTGAACCACTCGGGCTGATTAAAATGGATATCTTGGGACTTGTCAATTTAACTACCATTAATGAAACTTTAAAATTAATTAAGAAGCAGCATTCAGTTAACATTGATTTATCAAAAATTAATCTTAATGATCAAACAGTGTTCCATCAATTAACTAAAGGCGATACCGTTGGTATCTTTCAATTAGAATCACCAGGAATGCGCAATCTCATTATGAAGATTAAACCAAACAGTATTGAAGATATTTCCATTACTTCTGCTTTATTTCGACCAGGGCCACAAAAAAACATCCCCGATTATTTAAAAAATAAAGCCAATCCAGATGAAATTAAATATTTAAATAAAGATTTTAAAGATGTACTCGCGTCCACATATAACATCATTATTTATCAAGAACAAGTTATTCAAATTGTTCAAAAAGTAGCTAGTTTCACTTTAGCAGAAGCAGATTTATTTCGAAGGGCTATTTCTAAAAAGAACGCTTATAAGCTATCGCAACTTAAAGAACAATTCATTGCTGGTGGATTAAAGAACAAATACAGTGAAACTGAATTAAATAAAATCTTTGATTTCGTTTATGAATTTGCCAATTATGGTTTTAACCATTCTCATTCTTTGGCATATTCATACATCAGTTATTGAATGGCTTACTTAAAAGTACATTACCCATTAGA
>JAITPK010000079.1 GCA_031289475.1 Mycoplasmataceae bacterium
TTTTTAATATGATTTTTAAAAGATATTTTGGAATTTCAAGACATTTATATCCCATGGATATTGATCGTCTTTACCGGCGTTTTCATTACTTGCATAATATTAACAATTGTGATTAGCAAGTGTGCATATACAGAAAAGATTTACATAGGGACATTCGTTGTGAGTATTATTTATTGTATTTTACTAATTGGTTTACCAGTTGGTATTCTATTTTTATGTGATGCCACAAAAAGACGACATTATTCGGGCATGAAATCAATTATTCCAATATCAATTTCGTCCGCTCTTGCTGTGTTATTTTTATCAGCGAGCATTTATGCTGAAATAATGCCTACTCCATGACAACAGTACAATGTCAATGACGAGACAGGGGGGGAATATTAGCCCTACAGAATGGATGAAATATTTAAGTGACGATGAAACAATTAATGAAGTTTCTATTCCTGGTACACACGATTCATTGACGCGATATGTAAATGAAAGACCATGATATGAATATGGACTCAGCACTGGCAATTTAAATAATGGTTGGGCACAGACGCAAGGGTATTCTCTTCAACAACAACTAGATAGGGGTGTGCGTTCGTTTGATTTGCGATTTGATAAAAATGGTTACGGTCTTCACGGTTCAATGGAAGTTGATGATGGACAATTTGTACTAGCACATTGTACAAACGAAGATGGTTCTTACATTACCTATTTAAATGCTATGAAAATTCTTGCAAAGTTTGTTACAGATCATTCATCAGAATTTGTCATGGTAGTAATTATGGCAACCTGGGAAGGTGAAACATATACTGGCATAGCAGCAGATGATGCCCAAGTTGATCAACAGTATCATGGTGTAATTGTGAATAATATTTCTAAACCTGTAGTTTCAAATATAAGAGGTCATATTGTTAAATCGGTGAGTGGTTTTGAGGATTTTGTTCCTGAAGTGGTAATGCCAGTATCGCTTACAACTATGTTTGGTGCCTATAAAATGTGAAGAGCGGTTGATTTTTTATTAGTTAATGATGATATAAAAAAAGGCATTCTGGCAGGATACAAATATTACGATAATATTAACTTTACGGGATGAAATATTTCTAATTTGCGAAATAATCCAATGAAAGCTGCTCAATTTTTGAATAATTTAGTTATTGGCAAATTAAAACCTTATGCAATGGACACAAGCGAAAAAATTGGTTGGTGGGAATTTGACACCAGCTATGGTGATTTAGAACCTAATCATAATATTGCTGCAGCCATTTACTTAGTTAATGATTTAACACACTAGTTAAATTACATGTCACAATAAATATAAAGAATGAGTACACATACAAAATGTTACAATTAAATCATATGTTGAAAGATCGTGTGAAGCAATATTTGCTGCCCATTATAGCTTTGGTCATCGACTCATTAATGGTTCTCATTTTTTTAATATGATTTTTGGCCGATATTATGAATCTTCATGATGTGTATATACCATGGTTATTGCTTTTGTTTTCCAGTATATTCATCACTAATTTAGTGCTAATGTTAATTATTAGGTTTTGTTTGTACGATAGAAAAATTTATATTGTGACATTTATTGTGAGTATTATCCATTGTATTTTAATAGTGGGATTGCCAACTGGCATTTTATTTTTATGTGATGCCACAAAAAGAAGACATTATTCAAATATGAAACAGGTTGTTCCGGTATCGGTTGCATGTATTCTTGCTTTGCCGCTCGTTGCGATTGTTGTTTATAGCTGAGTGGTGCCGACACCGTGGCAAAAATTTAATGAAAACGACCAAACAGGGGCAAGTAATATTAATCCTGCTGAATGAATGAAATATTTAAGTGATGATGAACAAATCAACGAAGTTTCTATTCCCGGGACACACGATTCACTATCTCAATTAACGAATGAAAGACCATGATACGAACAAGCATTCACAAGCGGCAATTTTAATAATGGTTGAGCCAAAACACAAGGGTATTCTCTCAAACAACAATTAGAAAGAGGAGTTCGAAGTTTTCATATGCGTTTTGACAAAAACGGCTACGCATATCATGGTGAAGATGCTAATGGAGTAGTTTCAAGCTACGATATAAAAGAAGACGGAGAGCACATAACATATTATGAGACAATGTATACAATCGCATCTTTTTTAAAACAGAACAAAACGGAGTTTGTGTTACCTGGCGACAATATTCTAAATTATCCCGGAGCATCTGCAGATCAAGCAGAAATTGAAAAGCAATTTCCTGGTATGATTTCTGATGACTTTTATGACAAACCAACAGTTGGTGAATTAAGAGGACACATAGTAGAACATTACGCTAATATATCCACTTTTGAGTCACCTTTCCCAAGACCTGGCTGAAATACTCTGATGTGAGATGCATATAAGATTTGAAATGGGATTAATAAAACATTAGGTTCTGATGATGTTTCTGATCCAATTGAAAGTGGCGGGACATACATAGAATGGATTTCTTTCACTGGGTGAAATATTTTAAACATGCGCAATAATCCAATGCAAGCTGCTCATTTTATAAATAATTTAGTCATAGGTAAATGTAAGCAGTTTGCATTAAAACATGATAAGAAAATTGGTTGGTGAACATTTGACACAGATTATGGTGACTTAGAACCTAACCACAATATTGCCGCAGCCATTTATCTAGTGAATGATTTGAATATTAATTAAATCTCGATACCTTTTTTAAATTGTGAATTATACAAATCGGCATAAAAACCGTTGTTTGATAATAGCTCCTCGTGTTTACCACGTTCTATGATTTCGCCTTTATTGATAACCAAAATTAAGTCAGCATGTTTAATGGTAGATAAACGATGGGCGATGACAAAAGATGTGCGTTCTTTCATTAATTCAGACATACCATGTTGGATCTCTAATTCGGTCTTGGTGTCAATGGAAGAAGTGGCTTCATCCAAAATTAC
>JAITPK010000020.1 GCA_031289475.1 Mycoplasmataceae bacterium
ATTATTCAGAAATCTATAAGAGTATTTTTAACAACTAATTGTTGTATCGTAAATAATTATTAATTTATTAAATTATGAATGCAGAGTTGGTTGCTGTATCCAACTCTGTAAACTCTCCGAGTATCTCTCTCACTCGGGGAGTTTTTCTATTGTGTTTTTCGGAATAAATATTCTTGACACAAAATAATCAAAAGTTTTTTAAATAGTTATGTGTTGTCTATAATTCACTCATGGCATCTTGTAAAGCAAAAATTATAGAAAAAATTTTTCATTGAAGAACGTTACATTCTGGTGACACAATGGAACATGTAAAACGACGTTTTAAAAGTCAAAAAACATTTTCTATCATTAAATCTTTCTACAAAATTGCTAATGTGCAATTAAAAGAGATTAACGGGCATAAATGTTATGTCATTATCCCCAAAAATGCTAGTACTAAAAAATGCATGTACATCCATGGTGGCGGTTTTGTTACTCAAATCACTCCTTTTCATTGGTTTTTTATTAAACGGTTATTGTTGGCCACAAAAGCAACTTTCTATGTTCCTGACTATCCTTTGTCTACTGACACTTATGCCAGTGCCAAGGATGCAGTAACAATGTTGTTAGAAACTTATAAGTTAATGCTAATAGACACTAAACCAGAAAACATCACAGTGATGGGTGACTCAGCCGGTGGTACATTAACTTTAGTTTTAGCTCAACAAGCAAAGCTTAATGGACTACCAGCGCCAAAAAACTTAATTCCACTTTCACCGGCATTAGATTTAGAAATCGATATAGCAAAATCATATGAATACGCTAGTCGTGACAGTGTTTTAACTCAAGGTTTATTGTATTGTGCAAGCAAATGATATATCCCTGCTGGTGAAGATGCTAAGAACCCCATCTACAGTCCAATTTATGGCGACTTCAAAGATATTGGTTTCATCACCATGTTTATGGGTACACACGAAAGTTTATTATTGCAAAGTGATATCTTGGACAAAAAATTAACAGCCGAACATATTGATCATAAATACTTTGTTGGACAAGATATGTTTCATGTTTGAATGCTCTTTACAATTAAAGAAAGAAAAGAACCAATTGATTTAATTATTAATTTAATTCGTGACTAAAATTATTTCTTTTTATTTTTAGAATCTTTTTTCTTGTTGTCTTTTTCTCATTTAGCTTTATCGTATTCTTTAATAAACTTGATACGGCAGAAACTTGTTTTGGTATCTTTATCATAAATTGGTTTGCGAATATCAGCCATAATTTCAATATCTTCTTTTTCGTGAGAGCACATTACTGGTTTATGCAGTTTGCATTTTTTATCATTAATGATTTTATCTACTTCATTGGCTACACTACGCACTGTGCCACTCTTCATTGTGTCACCGGCAGCATATTCTTTTGTTTCATCAACAATACGTTTACGTTTGCTGAATACAACTACTTTTACTTTTTTACCTTTGCGATATAAAACTGCATAAGCATGACGTTTCCAAAGTAGCAATAACAAGAATCAAAACAAAGTGAATGCAGATATGATCCCCGCAATGGTCCCTGTAGCCACGGTTTCATCTAGATCATGAACTGTGGGAGTGGGTGGTGCAATGCCGGTAATTAGTCTTACAGGTTGCGATGCGGTATTCCCATATTCGTCTTTGGCAACAACTACAAAGTCATAATAAGGTTGTGTGGTTGTGCTATCTGTAGTTATACTTAAAGTCGCAAAATTAGTGTCACCATTTTTACTAATAGTTATTCAAGAAGGTGCACCTTCTAACTCTCACGATGTGATGGCAGTGCCTTCCATAGTAGGGAAAGCTTCGTATTGTTCATCTTTAGATGGTGTCTTCATTTCAATTGATGCGGGGCCAGCGATTGTTAATGCAGTCTTTTCCGCTACAACCGTAATGCTTTTAGTTGCGGTAACGTTGATGTCTTGTTGACTTATGACTCTCACTACAACTGGATAACTGCCAACAAGAACACCACTATCTTTTGTATAAACATAACCCGAAATTGGATCAATCATTAAATTGGTTGGCACATTTGCTGGATCATCTCACGATCAACGTACATCTGGATTGCCAGTAAAATCCGAAGGTCATTCAGCCTCATACGAGAAGTCATTTATATCACCACGATATGCAACATCTGCTGCAACATTTAATGTTTCATTACCTAAAATGCCAACTGTTGTTTGCTCACCATATGTATCGCTATCAAATGTAAGGCTAACGTTCAAAATAGATTGATCTGTAAATATATTTCCGCCCTCATGGTATGTCATGGTAGCGGTAAGTATTATCTCATGCTGTCCTGAGTCGAATGAACCATCTCAAACAAGATAAATATTTGATAAATTATCTTGCTCAAAAGAAATTCCAAATGCTGGATCACCACCTGCCACGGTAGCAGCTATTTCTATTGAGTCATAAGGAAAGTTAATTGGAGAAACCGATATTTCGTACCCACCATGTGAACCTGTTGTATTCTCTGGACCACACGCGATTGTTTCATCACCTTGTAATTCTATTTCCGGTAGCTGAATAGTAATAACTACAGTACCGGTGCCGAATATTTGATCGTCAAATAACGATGTGGCTTTAACAGTGAGCGTGTATATATCTTTGGCTAATCCTGGTTTGACTTTTATAGTTCCATTATAAGGATCAATAAAATCTATTAAATCATTCGCCCCCGCAGTTATTTCTCACCGAACATCTTGTGGGGTATTTGTGGATATTCCGCCAGTAGTGACCGTTGCAGAAACTGAAAACATTCCTCCAATTAATGAATTAAATGTTTCTGTAGCTCCGTCCACAGTAATGCCATTAGGTGCAGACAAACTTCGAATTTGTCTATTGTTAGGGTCGGCATTACGCAATAGAAATTTTTGTTTGTTACTAGAATTGTTATCTCATGCGCTGGATACATCTTGAGTGGATAAACCGGGTTTTAAATATAAAACAGTATATGTATTATCGTTGGTGTCAACAAAACTATTATGACCGACAGTACTAGCGGTAGAATAATTCTTATTCCCGGCTTCTTTGTCAGGATCATAGGTAGTAAATATTTTGCCGCTGTTTGTGGCTGCAGCAATGAATTGTGTTGTAGTTCAATTAGTATATACAGCGACTAAGTTTAAACAGTTACCAAATGCTCTAGTCTCAATTGTGTTAACGTTACCGATGTTTACATGGGTTAATGATCAACACGTTTCAAAAGATCAAGTAGGAATAACTGATGTTGATGATCAAATACTTTCAGCATTCACACCGCCAATTGCTAGTCCTGGATAAATTCTATAAACATTTTGATCATGAGTTGCACCTGGTAATAATGTAACTGCCAGTCCTTCAACTCCGTTAACACTTGAGTAAAATGTTTTTAAATTTGGATTTAACGGATCGACTTGTACTCCGGTGCCTTTGATATAGTTACCTTGATCGTCTTTTTTAGGTAATTGTAATCCCGGACAATGACAAAAATAATAATCAGCTTGTAATTTATCATTAAATGTTTGACCTGAAGATGCTAATAAGTTTAGTCCTTCCCCAATCCAAATATTTTGTAAGTTTTCACAACCATAAAAACAACGTTTTGGTAACGATGTAATATTATCATTTAAGATAACGCTACGCAATGATAGACATTCTTTTGTACTAACAACAGCCGTCCCAGTCGATGTGTATCGAGCGGTTCCGGCAGTTGTTGTTGCTTGACCACTTCAAGCAAATAAACCCCAAGTGTCCCCACCGCTAGTCCAAGTACCAATTGCCATTACTTTATATGTAGTTGCACCTAACGTGACAGTGTCAGGAATAACTAAATCAATCAATACACCTTGTGGAAATTTGTAATAACTTAATGTAGCGTTACTACCACTTACAGTAAAACCTAGTAAGCAAGGTTGATTTGCTGCTGTCTTAGTCGAATCTCAAGGCAATCCTCATTGTTGATATTGGTCAGCAGTTGTTAATAAATAATTAGCGTTGGTTGGTTTTGTCCCGGCATCAAGTTTTCATTGTGCATCGCTATCATAAGTTCGGTAATTACGGATTTCTCCGGGAGTAGATTGAATTGGTGCCGAAGATTGAGAATCAGACATTTGTTGATAGTGAGTAACACCAACGCTAATTGCTGTTGAAACTGATGCCACTGTAGCAACCACACTACAAATAGATATGATTTTTTTGACCACTCTCTTCATATAGATAATTTTAACGAAATTAATTCTTTTAAAACATAATTCGTATAAAATATCACTATGAGTGTGTCAAGAGAAGTTGCTAAGAGAATTAACTACCACGGCAAAACATCTAACATAATGAATGCTGTAAAAATGCATTCATTATCCACATGAGGAAAAATGTTGTCCCTCGGAGCCATTTTGTTTGGCATTATTGGTTTTGCCTTGACAATACTTGTCATGGTAACACCAGTAATTCAATCATCTGATCTTGCAACCCACTACGGTAGATATAGTTTGGGAATGTATAGCATCATTATTCCCCCAGAAGGCGCACCATATCAGGTTTTGGATGTTTTCGGAATGTTAACCATCATCCTTGGTGGACTTTGTTTCCTTTGCGCAGTACCTGGTATTGTAATCAATGCTTTAACTAATAATAAATACTACATCATCCCTGTCGCTGCTACTTTTGGTAGTATGATTCTAGCTATCGCTATTTCTTTTAGTGCTACTATGGACGCGAGTGTGATTAATACTGGTGGATTAATTACCTGATATCGTGAATGAGATTTTGACACCTCTTTTACCCCCCCCGGTATCGTACTCTCGTTCACTACGGGTGGGTTGATTACGACTGTTATTTTAGGATTAGATGCTGCTGCTGTCGTTGGTGTTGTCGTTGCTTACACAATTAAATTGATTGCCACAACTCATAATTATTAGACTTTAAAAAAATCATTTGTATAAACTGATGTCTCAAAAAAAAGTTTACTTTTTTTGTTATACATGAACTATATAATTCGTGCTCATAAAAAATAAATAAAGGAATAAATATGAACACGAGCAACAAAATAAACAAAAAGAAATTAGCATTAATTATTATGGGTAATACAGTTCTATTAGGAGGCGGAGCGTGCACCATCACTTTGTCATTATCCTCTTGTGGTTGTAGTCCAACGCCTCCTATCCCGGTTAAAAAAATTTACGAGATAAAGACAGACGGAACGGATGAGTATTTTAATTTTCAATCTAAAGATAGTTCAGACACAAACCAATTATTTGGTTTTAAAGGTGATGGCGATGCAAAATTTCATAAACAACACTATACTAATCTTATCGTTCCCAAAGGTATCACTTCCATTGCCCCCTATGCTTTTTCTGATTGTATTTCTTTCCGTGATGCTGATCATCCAATAACAGTGAGTTTCAATTTACAATCGTCATTTTCAGTCATCGGCACCAGTGCCTTTCGAGAGTGCGCGGGAATCACTGCTGTAGATTTTTCTGGAAGCGATGAAGACACGATTGTTAAATCTATCGGCTCTGATGCCTTTCGAGGTTGTGCATTAACCAACATTGAACCAGGTGCCGGAATTGTTGATATAACCCCTAACAATTGGGGACCAATCCATATTTTTGGAAAGAGTAATTTTATCCCAAACTATGTAAAAGATTCTAGGGTTGGCGCGCTATACAACGATGATTGTGGTTGCTTAGCTTACGGTACTTTTGCACCGACTGGTGATACATCCTCCATATGTGAGTATGCTTTTGATGGCTGTGCAGGAATTACTGCCGTAGATTTTTCAAATCATAACGATGTTGATTTTACTTCTATCGGCATGTCTGCCTTTATGGGTTGTGCATTAACTAATGTAAAAGAAGGCGGTGGCATCACTAGATTAACTACCACAAGCTGAGGCAACAATTTTTATGCCTTTGGAATATCAAATTCCTATGGCACCCCTGACTTTGAAAACAAATCATTATCTTCTCAAGACTGTGGTTGTTTAGCTTATGGTGTTTTTGCCCCAACAAGCGCAACTCCTACCGCCATCGGTGAGGGTGCCTTCAATGGTTGTGCAGGAATTACTGCCGTAGATTTTTCAAAATTTCTTTTACCTCCGCGTGTGGTTGATGTAGAGTCCATCGGTTCTAGCGCTTTCTGGGGGTGTGTAGGGGTTCGCTCTTACAAATTTGCAAATAATCAAGTGTCAGATGACACTTTTACTATTGGTGATGAAGCCTTTTGAGGCTGTGCTATCTCGGGTAGAGTTATTGCTTCATCTAACTCCATATTGCCAAAAATGATTAACTATTCTTCTGGTTGAATGATGAGTGATTTTTGAATAACTGTTGCTATCTAAAAAATTTAAAAACTAATATCTAAACCCATCATCATGCTTCAACAATGCTTGGTGATGTTTTTTTATTATTTTTAACTTAAATAAGTTATTATTGTTTAAAGATAAATTAGGAGGCAAATGGTCGGATACCTGGTATTGGAAAACGGCTCGGTTTTTTCTGGAGAACGAATCGGTTATAAAAAAGACGCCATTTGCGAAATTGTTTTTAATACATCCATGTCTGGTTACATGGAAACATTAACTGATCCTTCCTATGTTGGTCAAGGTGTAGTTTTTACTTATCCGCTCATTGGTAATTACGGAGTAATGAAAGAAGACACTGAGTCAAAACGTGTTTGGGTGGAAGCAGTTATCGTTCATGAGCTAGCTAACTATTCATCAAACTTTCGCAAGGAATCTAACCTTAATGAATTCTTAGTGAAAAATAAAATTCCTGGTATTCAAGGTGTCAACACTAGAACACTAACAAGAATTTTAAGAAACTCTGGGGTAATGAAAGGAAAAATTACTTCCAACATTAAGAGCATTCCGACCATCATTAAAGAAATTAAAAAATATCAAGCTCCAGATCCTGTATCAATGGTTACAAGTAAAAAAATTCACACCATGGGTAATGGCAAGTACAAAATCGCTCTTTGTGACTTCGGTGTTAAAGGAAATATTGTTAGATCCATTCTTTCTCGAGACACAACACTAACATTCTTTCCATCCAATACAACAGCTGAAACCATTTTATCAACTAAACCAGACGGCATTGTATTATCCAATGGACCAGGTGATCCTAAAGATAACATCATCGCTATTAAAACTATCAGAGATCTATATGAAACCAAAATTCCCATTCTTGGTATTTGTTTAGGACACCAATTATTAGCATTAGCTATTGGTGCGAATACAAAGAAGCTTAAATACGGTCATCGTGGTCCGAACCATCCAGTTAAAAATAAAGAAACTGACCGTATTTATATCACTAGTCAAAACCACGGTTATTACATAGATGAATCTACTATCGATAAAAAAGTTGCAACAGTCACATACCGAAACGTTAACGATAAAACCATTGAAGGTTTAAAGTATAAAAATAAAAAAATTGTAACAGTGCAATTCCACCCTGAGGCTTGTGCTGGGCCGCAAGATACAGCTTATTTATTTGATGACTTTTTTAAGATCGTGAAGGAGGCCACTAAACATGCCTAAGAATCCTAGTATTAAAAAAGTTTTAGTAATCGGTTCTGGTCCAATCATCATTGGTCAGGCTGCTGAATTTGATTATGCCGGCACTCAAGCATGTAGTGAACTAAAAAAAGAAAAAATTGAAGTTGTTCTCGTTAATTCTAACCCTGCCACCATTATGACTGATAAGCATATGGCCGATAAGATTTATATTGAACCACTAACCATTTGCTCATTACAAAAGATTCTTGAAATCGAAAAACCGGATAGTATCTTACCAAATCTTGGTGGTCAAACAGGGTTAAACCTAGCGATGGAATTACATGAAAGTGGTTTTTTAACAAAACACCACATTAGACTTCTTGGTACATCAGCAGAGGGGATCAAAAAAGCTGAAGACCGTCAAGCATTCAAAGATACGATGGAAAAAATTGGTGAGCCATGTATTCCGTCTAAGGTAGTGGAATCAACTGAAGCCGCTATTAAATTTGCTAAAGAAATTAATTACCCTGTAGTTGTAAGACCTGCCTATACCCTTGGTGGTAGCGGTGGTGGTATTGCTTATAACGAAACTGAATTGCGTGAAATTTGTAAAACAGGGTTAATGCATTCTCGAGTTCATCAAATCTTAATTGAACGTTGCGTGTCGGGATGAAAAGAAATTGAGTTTGAAGTTATTAGAGATTGTAAAGGTAACGTGATTACGATTTGTAATATGGAGAACATTGATCCGGTTGGCGTTCACACTGGCGATAGTATTGTTATTGCACCTTGTCAAACTTTAGCGGATCGTGAATTACAAATGCTTCGTACTGCAGCTTTGAAAATCATTAGCGAACTAAAAATTGAGGGTGGATGCAATGTTCAATATGCTTTGAATCCATTGTCATTTGAATATGCTGTCATTGAAGTGAATCCTCGTGTGAGTCGTTCTTCTGCGCTAGCTTCTAAAGCAACTGGTTATCCGATTGCTCGTGTTGCCACACGAATTGCTATCGGATACACGTTAGATGAAATCATTAACACTGTTACTAATAAAACCTTCGCTAGTTTTGAACCAGTATTAGATTATGTAGTGGTTAAGATTCCAAAATGACCATTTGCAAAATTCATTACTGCTTCCAAATTATTGGGCACTCAAATGAAAGCCACAGGAGAAGTTATGGCCATTGGTTCGTCATTTGAAATGGCGCTAATGAAAGCCATTCGTTCTTTGGAAGAAAGTAATATCGATGGTTTACGTTCTTATAAGTTTGATAACTTAACTAATGCACAAATCATGAAAGAATTGCATGTTGTGGATAGTGAAAGATTATGAGTAATTGCTGAAGCATTACGCCGTAAAATATCCGTTGATAAAATAAACAAAATTACCACCATTGATACTTTCTTCATCCATAAACTGCAACGCATTGTAGACATGGAAAATGAATTAAGTCGTAAAACATTGACTGTAGATTTATTAAGAAAAGCTAAACACTTTGGCTTTACTGATGAGTCAATTGCTAAGTTGACTGGGTCTACTGCTGAAAAAATTTATCAAAAGCGTTTACAAAATAAAATCATCGCCCAATTTAAAACGGTGGATACTTGTGCTTGTGAATTTGAAGCTGAAAGTTCATATTATTACTCCAGTTACGATGAAGGTAACGAAGTTAATACCAAGAAAACTAAATCTAAGAAAATTCTTGTTGTTGGTAGTGGCCCCATTAGAATTGGACAAGGTATTGAATTTGATTATTGTAGTGTCCACTGTATTTGAGCATTGCAAAAAATGGGTTATGAAACTATTATTGTCAACTCTAACCCCGAAACCGTTAGTACGGACTTTGACATTGCTGACAAGCTTTACTTCGAACCACTTACTAAAGAAGATCTACAAAATATCATCGCATTGGAAAAACCGGATGGAGCCATCGTTCAGTTTGGTGGTCAGACCGCTATTAAATTAGCCAAACATATTTCTAATATGGGTGTCAAGATTTTAGGCACAAGTGAAAGAAATATGGACCGTGCTGAAGATCGTAAGGAATTTAATGAAGCATTACGAAAATGTCGTATCCCTCAACCAGCAGGTTCTACGATTTTCACCACCGATGAAGCGATTGAAGTTGCCCATCGTCTTGGTTATCCAGTGTTAGTGCGTCCGTCATATGTATTAGGTGGACAAGGTATGGCTATTGCTTATGATGATGAGTCAATTACTAAATATGTTAACCAAATTAACAAAGTGAAACAAAAACATGCCATCCTTGTCGACAAATATATTATGGGACGTGAATGCGAAGTCGATGCCATTTGTGATGGGCACGATATTTTAATTCCTGGTATTATGGAACACTTAGAACGTTCCGGCGTCCATTCTGGTGATAGTATTTCTGTTTATCCATCACAAACTATTTATAAAGAACATATTGAAACTATTTGTCAATATACAAAACGAATTGCTTTAGAATTAAATGTGATTGGTGTTCTAAATATCCAATTCATTATTTCTTCAGATCGGGTATTCATTATTGAAGTTAATCCGAGATCATCAAGAACAGTCCCTTACATTAGTAAAGTTACTAATCTACCGGTTATTGACATTGCTACTAATGTTATTTTTGGCAAGAAGTTATCAGCAATGTCTTACGGAATTGGTTTATATAAACAATCAAAATATATTGCAGTTAAATTGCCAGTCTTCTCATTTGAAAAAATTAAAGGCAGTGAAACATCTTTAGGTCCTGAAATGAAGTCGACTGGTGAAGTATTAGGTGTTGATAAATCATTCCCAGCAGCGCTATTGAAGGCTTTTATCGCTGGTGGCATCAACATTCCCCAAAGCGGTAGTCTGCTCGTGACGGTACGTGAAAAAGACTATCAGGAGCTATTACCTATCATCAAACACTACCAAGATTTAAACTTTAAGATCTATGCCACCCCAGGAACCGGTCAATTCTTATCAGCTCACGGTATACGTTTAACTACCGTAGAAAAGATTTGAGAAGGTGACCATAGCATTATTGACTTAATTCAATCCGGTAA
>JAITPK010000049.1 GCA_031289475.1 Mycoplasmataceae bacterium
TTTTAAAAGAAAGACTATTGCTATTACGAGCATACTTCGTAAATACAAAAGGATCTTTTTTATCTTCTTGCATTTGTTTAAGCTTACTGCGCTTAGCTAATTCTTGATCATTAAATTTACGTTGCATAATTATCTTAATTATAAAGTTAAAGTAGTAGATAGCGTAATGTTATAAAAAAGACAATGCCTTAAAACTTTTTTAATTATTTCATCAACCATAGTGATTTCGGCACCATAGCATGTTTTAAGATAATTTAGTCCATATTCATAATCTTCCTTAGTAAAACTATCGGTTGCATCTTTGGGAATAATAATCTTATAGCCCCAATTATAGGCATCAGCTGTTGTGTGTCTAACACACATATGAGTGTGTAAACCAGTAATGATTAGAGTGTCGACTTTCAATTCAGTTAGTAATAGATGCAGGTCGGTTTGAAAAAAACCACTGTAACGACGCTTTGGAATGATGTAATCATTATTATTGGGTTTTAATTCGTCAATAACTTGCGCACCTTCGGTGCCGGCAATTGCATGGTCTCCTCATAACTCGAGTTCTTTATCTAATCCTTTAATATGAGCATCATTTGCATAAATAATTGGGATGTTCCTTTTCCTGGCAAATGTAATTAACTTCTGATTGGGTTTAATTGTTCTTAAAGCTCGTTCACAAGTTAGCTTTCCAGTAACAAAGTCATTTAACATATCCACAACAACAATAGCATATTTCATACAAACTCCAAGAATTTATTAATTTGATAATTTTAACATATTAATTATGTGTGTTTATAATTACAATCAAATCACAGAAGATGAAAAGCATTGATACTAATAAAATATTAAATGAATTAAAGGATAAACTAAATGATGATTTGAATGAAACGCAAATCATTGAGATTAGGAATGCTTATATTAATAAATATATTTCACCACTTTATGAAGAATTAAAGTTAGCCCAAATTGCTGAGAAGAAAAACATTGGTAATTTTGTTAATATATTTAAAAATGAGATTAATACAATCGTCGAAGAAGTTTTAACCAAAGTTCGCATTGAAAGTGAAAATAAATTTCATAAAGTGGACTACGATGTTAATATCGACAATGTAAATCTAACTAAGGGTGGTTTGACGCCAATCACTTTAGTTACTAATGAAATTTTAGAATTTTTCAAAGCCTTGGATTTCCAAGTTGTATCAGGTGAAGAAGTAGTTTCAACAAAATACAATTTTGATAATCTTAATATTGATATTAATCACCCGGCTCGCAGTTATCAAGATTCTTTTTTTATTAATGCTTCCACTATGCTTAGAACCCACTGTACTGCCATCACCGCACAAGTTTTAGAGAATAATCCAAATAACGATATTCGTGTCGTCACCTACGGTAACGTGTATCGCAACGACGAAGACGATGCGACACATAGTCATCAGTTCAACCAAGTTGATATTGTTTGAGCCAGAGATGGACTAAATTTGCGTAATTTAAAATGATTGATTGCTAGCCTTTTAAAACATCTATTCGGTGAAAAAGTAGAAACTAGGTTTCGTTTATCTTATTTCCCTTTTACTGAACCATCCTTTGAAGTTGATATGACTTGTCCAAAATGTCATGGCAAAGGTTGTCCGATGTGCAAACAAACTGGCTGGATTGAAATTTTAGGGGCGGGTATGCTCCATGAAAATGTTTTGCTTAGTTCAAACATTCCAGTTAAATCAGCTTTAGCTGCTGGACTAGGTGTTGATCGCATTACGATGCTAAAATTTGGTTTTACAGACATCCGTGATTTATATAGTAACGACTTTCGAATATTGAACCAATTTAGGAAAGGGAATTAATTATGATTGTTTCTAAATACTTAATCGGTAAATTTCTTCCCAAGATTCACACAATTGATGACCAACAATTCATTGATGCTTGTGATGCGATTGGTATTGAAGTTGAAAGAGTAATTAAGCACCCTACAACCAACAATCTTGTTATCGGGCAAATTATCAAAGTTAGTCCACATCCTAATGCCGATAAATTACATGTTTGTGAAGTGAAAATTGATAGCTCGAATAATGTTAACAATATTGTTTGCGGAGCATCTAATGTTGCTGAGAAAAAGAAAGTAATTGTGGCACTGAATGGCGCAAAACTTTATGACGGTCGTGTGATTGAATATAAGGAACTACGTGGAGTGCTGTCTCAAGGTATGCTCTGTGCTTACGGTGAATTAACTCCACATAATTTATTTCAAGCACCCGAAGATGCTGATGGTATTATTTTATTAGACGATGCCATTATTGGTGATACAGCGATTGAGAAATATATTGGCCTCGACGATACCATCTATGAATTAACTGTACCATCAAATCGCAACGACCTCAACGGTATTTTAGCATTGTGTCAAGAATTGACATCTTATTTTAAATGAGAATTTATTTGACCGAAAGTTGATGAATTTAAAGGAACATTTAAAGAAAATATTTCATTAACATATGATGAAAATATTGCTAATGGTATTGCTGTTATTAAAATCAAAGATATACCGCATACTAAATCATCTTGATTATTAAAAAGTTTATTAATGAACAACGGTGTGAAGCCAATTAATAACACATTAGACCGCTTAGCATATGTAACTTTGTTAACTAATGTTCCAACCGCTGTTTATGATGCAATGAAAGTTGGAACATCATTAAATGTTTCTCGGGCTAACGAAAAAGATGTTATCACTGGCTTTGACGATAAGTCATATAAACTTACACCACACGATGTAGTCATTAAGTCAAATGGCAATATTATTGGATTAGGTGGAATATTAGGAGACAAAGAATTTGGTTTAACCGATTCCACAAAAGACATAGTTATTGAGGCTGCTAATTTTAATTATGTCAATATTCGCAATACATCAATGCGTCTAGATATTAAAACAGACGCAGCGCGACGTTTTTCAAAAGTTATTCCTAATTATTTAATCAAGTTAGCCTTGCATACCATTTATGAGCAATTTTCTGGTTACCAAGTTAGTTTTCCGATTGTAAATTTAAAAGATCAACAGCAAATCAAAGTAAATGTCGATTTTAATTACATCAATCATATTCTTGGTGTGAAATTACAACCAGATATTATTAAAGCTAATTTAAAACATTTAGGTTACGAATTTGAAAATGACATATGTCTTGTGCCATTACATCGCCTTGATGTAAAGACCACACAAGACATTAGCGAAGAAGTGGTTAAATTCTTAAATGTAAATGAATTACCACTCGAACCAGCCATTGGCGTAATTAATACAACTCATGCCAATGTTGAATATCAATTAATTAACAAACTAAAAGGAGTTCTAACAGCTAATTATTTTAACGAAGTTAAAACTTACAATTTAACTAATGAATCAAATTTAAAACCGTTTAATGTTTTCAAGTATTCGAAATTTATCAAAATTGAAAATGCACATAATGTTGAACGATCTTATTTAAGAACAAACTTAATTAATGATTTATTAAATACATATCAATATAACAATTCCTATAAAACAAGGTTAATGCCAATTTTTGAAATTCAAAAAATTTATGCTGAAAATGGTGCTGAAACTAATTTAACGATGCTGACAACAGCCACCATTAATCTTGACCGCATTTCTAACTCTAAGATCAATATGAATGTTAATGCATTGAAGGGCGTTGCTAACAGCATTGCTAATTTGTTTAATGCTAACTTTGAATATTTTATTACTAGTGACAGTTCGGTTTTTTATAGCAACGAATTACTTGCTATCCAATGCAATGGCAAGTTAATAGGCTATATTGGTTCAATTAAATCGTCCGCATTGAAGTCTTTTGATCTCCAAAATCAAACAGTATATTGTTTAACGCTTAATATTGATATGCTGCTTAAACTTTATGTCAAACCAATAGTTAAGTTTACTTCTATCAATAATTTAATGCCAATTTACAAAGATGTATCTTTTATTATTCATCCTTTAAAAAAGATTACAAATTTATTAGAGGCAATAACAAAGCTAGATTTTGTTGATTCGTATGAATTTATTGATCGCTATGTAATTAACGAAGAACAAATTTCTTATACTATTCGTTTCCGCTTCAATAATGTTAAAGGTTTGGACACTAAAACTATTGATAATTATTTACGGGATGTCGAAAAACAAATGGTAGAAAACCATGCCTCCATAAGAAAATAATATATAATGGGAACAAAAATAGGAGATTAAAAATGTCAAAAGCAAATGTAAATAAAGACGCATGTATTGGTTGTGGAGTTTGTGAAGCAAGCTGCCCGGTTGGTGCAATTAAATTAGCTGAAGGTAAAGCTGTTGTTGATGCATCAAAATGTACTGAATGTGGCGCATGTGTTGGCGCATGTCCAGTATCTGCTATTAAAAATTAATAAAATTATTTAAGGATATTTAATAAAGACCGGTAAAGAAAAGTTACTCCGAAAATACATACTAAAATAAGAAGGAGGAATTTTTATGGGTTGAGAAGAGATAACATCTGATATTTGGAAATCTAAACCAAACGGAAGAAACAA
>JAITPK010000063.1 GCA_031289475.1 Mycoplasmataceae bacterium
GTGATTTTTTTCTGGTGCCGACTATCGGAATCGAACCAACAACCTACTGATTACAAGTCAGTTGCTCTGCCTATTGAGCTAAGTCGGCATTTAATGCGAGTAATTATATATTATTCACACATTAGAGATAAGAAATAGTGATTTAATCAAACAACATTAAAATGAAAAGGCAATGTTTGTTGAAATTTGATCAACACCAATGGCTAACAATTCATTACGAATTTTTTCATCATTAACAGTCCAGGTGTTGACAATTAGACCTTTTCTATGGGCTTGTTTTACAATGTTGGCACCACCTGAAGCTAATAGTACAGAGCTATCAACATCAATGCTTAAATTTTTTTGATTGATTGCTCAATATGCTTCGGTTGTCGGACTTTCGTGTTCATGATCACTCCAAATTAATTTTTGAAATTTAGGTAATAATTTTTGTGATGTTTCTTTAATACTTTCATTAAGACTACTAGTGCTTAATGTTTTCAACGCATTATAAAACGGGAGTGATAATGGGTCGGATGCACTGTCATAAACTGATCCGTCAAAAGCAATAATGGTGCAATGGTTAGATCAACCAACCGTATTAACTTCGTTAACGAGTTCTAACATAAGGGCATTAGCATAACCTGTTCCTCAATAAGCGTTTTCATCTTTAATTTCAATTACTGCTTCCTTGTTGTATTCCTTACAAATGTTCAAGTATTCACTAAATGTAGGGACCACATAATCGCCACTAATACCATAAGCGTTGTAGTCGTCACTAACAACTTCATATTTACCCCAGTCAGAAGAATAAGTACAATGGCCGGTTCATAATTGTTTATTTTTAATGTCGTCATAAGTATGATTAACAATTTGATAACCACCACCGGAAATAGTAATAGGAGGATCATCATCAGTTTCCACGGATGTACGAGGATCTCACAATGGATCAAAATCATCTGGATGAGGATTACATACACCTGGTACATAGGCAGGAGTAGTAGCGTCTAGGTCATAATAGCCAGCGTCTCTTGTTGAATTTGTGGCGGATATTCTAAAAGGATTAACATCATGAGCACAAACTAGCGGGTGATTACCATTGTTGTCTTTAGTTAAATAAACATCAGTTTCAATTCCTCATGTAGTTGCTAATTTACCAGCAGCTTTGAAAGAATCGGCAGTATTTTCAAAATATTGTGAACTTAATCCACGGTGCATCACATATTTAATTCCACCTTGTCAACAACTTGTTAAATTTACAGTCAAGAATGTCATTGATGCCCCAACGACTATGGTGGATCCGATTAATTTAATTAAAAAACTTTTCTTTCTCATTTTCACTCCTAGTTAAATTAATTATAAGAGTGAAATTTAAAGTTAGGATAATATAATTATTGGATATGAAAATTAAAATTAAATGTTGCTTATCGCTTTTGTCGGGTGCATTAGCCGTGGCTATACCTTTTACAATTGCATCGTGTACCAACGATAGTGTAATTGCCATGACAGCTTATGGAAGAATCCGGGGAGTTGATCAGGGCGGGATTCTTTCATTCAAAGGTGTACCATATGCCAAAAATCCTATTGGTGAACTAAGGTTTGCTCCACCACGCAATCCGGACCAATGATTTGGTGTTAAAAATTGTACAAAATATGGACAAGCTTGTGTTCAAGATGATGTGGGAACGGGGTGAGATATTCAACCTCAAGGCGAAGATTGTTTAAATTTAAATATTTGAACACCAACCTTAAGTCCTGGACGACCAATGGCGGTCTATGTTTACATTCATGGTGGTGTATTTACAGTTGGATCAGGGAATCAAGGCATATTTGATGGACGCAATATGGCTAATGATCTTGGCAAAAAAGATATGGTTGTAGTTGATGTAAACTATCGTTTACATGCACTTGGGTTTATGGCTTTAAATTATTTGGAAACTCAGGCACTTGGTGATTTGGATCAACCGATTAACGACGCAAATGGCAAACCCATAATGACCGATGGTAATTGAGGTATTTTAGATCAAGTTAAAGCGCTACAATGAGTTCATAAAAACATTAAATACTTTGGTGGTGATGCTACAAATGTAACAATTGCTGGTGAATCGGCAGGATCATTTAGTGTGTCTTCATTACTCATTTCACCAGCTACCGCACCTAATGTACAGAGCGATGGGAAAGAACTTTTTCAAAGAGCAATCATGGAGAGTGGTAATTTAATTGGTTATGATGCTATTAGTTCATATTCTAAAGCAGACAAACTACTTGCGATTGAACAATGTCGTAAGATGATTTTAGACACCCTGCACATTGGTGATAGTGTTTTGGGTGTTCAGATACTAAGATACGACATTACTGCTCAAATGTTAGCGGAATGAACTCGTATACAATGGAACCCCGTCGACGAACCAGATCTTGAAACATGAAATTTGATGCCGTGTTATGATGGCTGAGCGCTACCAGCAGACAAAGTTGCAGCGATTAAAGCAGGTAAATTTCGAAATGTGGACATTATATATGGTTGAAACACCGATGAAGGTTATGGTTTTGTTCCTGACGATATGCCAGTCACCGAGGATCAATTTGAAAGCACTATAAAATGACGTATGTCAATGGAAAACGCCAGTGATTATATCACTGCACTAGGTGGATACGTTAAAGATGGTGGTTTAATTCCTAACCCTGTTAATGGTTCTTATTATTTAGCGATACGCCAATTAATAAAATTATCGGCATTTGCTGCTTCTTCCAAAGAGTTTGTAGACCAGATAGTAAATTACAGTGCTTTATCTAAGAAACATTATGCTTACAATTTTGATTATCGTTTTGATTATCCTGCAGAATATCCAACAAAAACAGGTGCAGCGCATACTGCTGAACTAGCATTTGTATTTGGAAACATGATGCATGACAATGTCAAAGCTATTGATATGAGCAATCAAGTGATGGAATATTGGACTAATTTCGCTAAAACAGGGAATCCTAATAGTGACGGTTTGGTGGAATGAAAGTTAGACTCAGGTAATAATGAAAATAATGCATTATGATTCAAAGGTGACGCCTTTAAATCTGATGTTAATAATCAAATCATATTTTCTGAGATGGACGAAAACGAAGCGGTTAATGCTGTTGCTAACTTTTACGCGTCACAATTTTAATCTTTAAATAAAATTTCAGCGTAATTAGGGAAAGGTCAAAGATGTTTTGGCATTAATCTTTCTAACTCGTCACAAACAATTCTAATTTCGCTCATATCAATGAATACTTTTTGACGATAAGCAGTGGCTTTTTCTCTCCAATCAACAATATCGCGAACACTTGCTAGAGAAGTTAGCAACTTGTTTTTAGTAGAATCAATATCATGTAATAAATTAGTAATTGATTTCAACGTTTTTAATTCTACTAATGCATCCAATTTTAACGATTTCTTATTCGTCACAATTTGTGCTAATGTCTTTTCGTATTTAAAGGTTGCTGGAATAATCTCGCGGTTTAAAATATCTAACATTGTTAAAGATTCGATTTTGATTGTTTTGCAATATTCTTCTAGTAAAATGTGTTCACGCGCCTGAATTTCTTCAGGTAAGTAAATACCTTGTCTTTTAAATAGTTCAACATTCTTAGTGGTGTTAAATAATGATAAAGCTTCGGGAACGGTTTTTAAGTTTAATAACCCTCGTGTCTTAGCTTCTTTTTCTCAAGCCATAGAATAACCATTGCCATTGAACAAGATCCGGTTATGTTTTTTAAATAATTCTTCAATTTTTTTAATGATCGCTTTTTGTTTATCATCAGCTTTTTCAATTTCGTCACATACTTCCATTAAGGTGTCGGCAACGATGGTATTAATGACAACATTAACTCCGGACAAATTCATTGAACTTCCTGGCATACGGAATTCAAACTTGTTGCCAGTAAAAGCAAATGGTGAAGTACGATTTCGATCTGATGCATCATTATCAAAATTAGCCACAAATCTTACGCCGTGGGACGATACTCGTACTGCTTTCTTTTGATAAACTTTAGCACCAGACAATGATTCCAAAATTTCCATAATTTGGTTGCCAATAAACATCGTAACAATTGCCGGTGGTGCCTCATTACCACCAAGACGATGTTCGTTGCCAGCCGTAGCCACAGAAATTCTCAATAGATCTTGATGCTTGTCAACAGCGGCCATAATACATGTCATATACAATAGGAATTGATAATTAGTTTCAGGATCATTGCCTGGGTCTAACATGTTACCAACACCATCAACAGAGATCGATCAATTATTATGTTTGCCACTACCATTCATATTAGCGAATGGTTTTTCGTGAAGCAAACATACTAATCCGTGTTTCTCGGCGGTCTTCTTCATAATCTCCATTGTTAGTTGATTGTGATCCATAGATACAGACACTCTTTCAAAGATTGGTGCAAGTTCATGCTGACACGGGGCAACTTCGTTGTGTCTGGTTTTAGCAGGGATGCCCAATCTTCATAACTCGTGATCAAGATCAATCATGAATTTCATTACTTTAGTTTTGATTTGGCCATAGTAATGATCTTCAAGTTCTTGACTCTTAGGACTACGAGCACCAAATAGTGTTCGTCCAGTAAGTTTTAAGTCCAAGCGTTTATCAAACATTTCCTTTTCAATTAAAAAATATTCTTGTTCTGCACCAACGGTGACTCGAGCATGATTGGATTTTTTACCAAAAAGTTTTACAAATCTTAATGTTTGTCTTTTTAAAACAGTAGATGAACGATGCAAAGGAGTTTTTTTATCCAAAACATGTCCGTGGTAAGACATGAAGATAGTGGGAATATACAAAGTTTCATTTCTTACAAAAGCATGACTACTAGCATCTCAAGCGGTATAACCACGAGCTTCAAAAGTACTACGTAAACCACCAGATGGAAATGAAGATCCATCGGCTTCACCTTTAATTAATTCTTTGCCAGAGAATTTCATAATGACAGTACCGTTTTCTTGTGGACTTATAAAACTCTCGTGCTTTTCAGCAGAAAAACCATTCATTGGTTGAAACCAATGAGTAAAGTGTGTCGCACCTTTTTCTACGGCCCAATCCTTCATAGCTTCAGCTATTTTGTTAGCTAGATCAATGCTCAAAATTTCTTTTTGATCATCTTTTAGAGAATTTTTAAATTGGTCATATGTATTCTTACCAATACGTTTTTTTAATTTTTCGTCATCGAATACTAATTCGCCAAAAATTTCTGGGATTGATTTCAT
>JAITPK010000065.1 GCA_031289475.1 Mycoplasmataceae bacterium
GACCACCAAAGAAACCACGTTAATTATTAGGAGAAATAAATTATGGAAAAATTTTTAAAATATACAATCAAACCGGAAATCGAAGCTAGCAATAGTCAGCAAGCTAAATTTACCATTGCCCCACTAGAAAAAGGTTTCGGTGTTACATTAGGTAATGCTTTAAGACGCACCATGTTATCTAATATTCCTGGTGCCAGCATTTTTGCCATAAAGATTCCTGGTGTTAACCATGAATTCCAAGCAATTAACGGTATTAAAGAAGATGTTACACAAATCGTACTTAATATTAAGAACTTGGTTGTAGTCATTGATGAAAATATTATTAGTGATGATGAATTAAATGCTGCAAAGATCGAACAATGACCTTCTCTCAAAATTAGTAAAAAAGGTTCTGGTGAAATTTATGCTAGTGATATTGAATTACCTCCAGGGTTTTCGGTTATTAACAAAGATTTATACATTGCTACTATTACTAATGCCTCAACTAAATTTGAACTTGAAATTTTTGCAACACGTGGTCGTGGCTTTAAAACATTTGCACAAAACCGTGAATTAGTTAATTCGATTAATATCATTGCTACTGACTCTAACTTTAGTCCAATTGTTCGTGTTGGTTATACTGTTGATGAACAAAAGATTTCTAAAATCATTACTGGTGATGTCTTAACAATTGATGTTGCTACTAACGGTGCAATTAGTCCACAAGACGCTGTCGCGATGGCTGCAAAAATTTTAAGCGAACACTTAAAACCATTTGTGGATATCAATACTGCCATTGAATCAATGCAAGTAATTAAAGAACACGAAGAAGAGAAAAAACAAGAGGGATTATCAATCCCAATTGAAGATTTGAATCTTTCAGTACGTTCATATAACTGTTTAAAACGTCGTGGTATTCAAACCATCAACGAATTAACTGCGATGACTCGTAGCGAAGTAGAAAAAATTAAAAACTTAGGCAAGAAATCATTGCGTGAAATTCAAAAGCAATTGATCGAATACGGTTTAACATTTAAGGAGGAATAATCCATGTCTTACGTAAATAAACCTGGAAAGACTTCTTCTTGAAGACAAATGGTCATTCGCCAACAAGTGAGTGATATGATTGCTTATGGTAAAATCAAAACAACTTTTACCAAAGCAAAAGAAACGCAAAAACATGTAGATAAGATTATTACCCTTGGTAAGAAAAATACCTTAGATAGTAAACGTCGTGTTCTCGCAATTATTAAACCTACTAAAAATCTTGACAAACAAACTTTATTAAAAAAACTTGAAGAAATTGCTAAAAAATATAGCCAACGTAATGGTGGTTACACTAGAGTGTTGCGACTAGGCAGACGACCTGGCGATCGTACTGAAGTTGCTATTCTTGAATTAGTATAGCTACAAATTAAAAAATGGAAACCCGAATTCAACCACAACCAGCAAGTAACAAGGTGACTATTTTTAGATGTTTAGCAATCAGCACTTGTTTGCTTTCTTTAGCAACATTTCTACTTGTTACAATCGGCGGACTAAACACTAAAGTATCAATTGATGGTTATGACATAACATTGGGTTTTTGAACTGCAAAATGGCAAATAGACAGTCAAACTTTTATTACAAATATCTCAAATGTAGCGATAACTTCAATTGCATTACTAGCAACTTCATGTATTTTGTTAGCAACAACTATATTTTTAACCAAAGGTAAAAATATTTTTGGAAAATATTCAAAAACAATGACCTTAACATCCATCATTGTTTTTGCTGCAGCTTTCTTAATTTTTATACTCGCGATTTCTAACAGAGCCAATTCTGGTCCTGGTGGTTGAGGTTGAATATTTAATAATATTGATGTTGATCCATATGCCATATATACCATTGGTGGCATTATTGTGGTAATCATAGCATCTTTAAGCGGTGCATCAATGTTAGTACCAATAACCGTTCAACTAATTAAGTCTAAAAAGAAATAATCTTATTTTTATTTAGAATCATTTTGATTAAGTGTGTGATGCCACCATTAATTAATATAATTAAGCAACTTTTATGGAACAAAAGACCAAAGCTGTTGAATTTCAAAATGTAACATTCGGTTATACCAATAAACTTACTAATCTTGACGATGTATCTTTTGATATTTATGATAATGAATATGTTTGTGTTGTCGGTCATAATGGTAGTGGCAAATCGACACTATCCAAAGTCTTAACTGGCTTGTTGCAACCAAGAAGTGGCACAATTAAATTGTTTGGCCAACCTATTAGTAAAACTAACATCAAACATTTAAGAGACAACATTGGTATTGTTTTTCAAAACCCCGATAATCAATTTATTGGTTTAACCGTTGAAGATGATATTGCCTTTGGATTAGAAAACCGCAAAGTTGATCCAGCTAGAATGCAAAACATCATCATGAGTGCTGCTAAAATGGTGAATGTTGAGAATTTATTAGAATTTGAAGCAACTAAACTTTCTGGCGGACAAAAACAACGTGTTGCGATTGCCAGTGTATTAGCCATCAACCCTAAGATAATCATCTTTGATGAATCGACATCCATGTTAGATCCGAAAGCGAAAAGAGAATTGAAAAGTTTGATGTTAGTTTTAAAAAATCAATTTGCCAAAACAGTCATATCAATTACTCACGACATGGAAGAAGTGACTAGTGCCGATCGTGTCATCATTATGAATGGTGGCAAATTATTAAAAACTGGTAACCCCAAAGAAGTATTTGAAGATCGTGAATTTTTACAAACAATCTCACTGGATGTACCTTTCTCACTACAACTAGCCAAATCTTTAATTGGGTCTGGGGTTAACGTTCAACCTAGTTTAAAAACCAACGATCTTGTGGAGCAAATATGAAAACTCAAATAGTTAACATTAAATCTCCATATGCCATTACAACAAGTGGTTTAAAAATTGTTTTTGATGAAAAAACCAAACACCCATTAACCGTTTTAAATGATTTCACCTACAAGTTTGAGAAGGGTAAAATTTATTTTATTATTGGTAATTCAGGTAGCGGTAAAACTACACTCATTAGTCATTTTAACGGTTTATTAAAATCAAAATATGGTGATATTACAGTTGGTGATTTAAACATTTTTGGTGCCAAAAAAAGAATTAGACATTTTAAATTATTACGTAAAACATGTGGGATGGTATTTCAATTTCCAGAATATCAATTATTCAAAGACACTGTAGAGAAGGACATTATCTTTGGTCCAGTTAATCTTGGCGAAAAAAAAGATGTTGCAAAAACAAAAGCATTAAAATATTTAAAAATGGTTGGCCTCGACGAATCTTTTCTGCAACGTTCTCCGTTTGATTTATCTGGTGGACAAAAACGAAGAGTCGCAATTGCTGGTATTTTAGCAATCGAGCCAGAAATCATTGTCTTTGATGAACCAACCGCTGGATTAGATCCAGCTGGTGAAAAAGAAATGATGCAGATTATCACTAATCTTAATAAAGAAGGTAAAACCATCGTCATCATTACTCATGTTATGGATCAAGTGTTGGCACTTGGTGATGAAGTTATTGTATTAGACAATAAATCAATGGTGGCTAATGGTGCTCCATATGAAATTTTTACAAACTATGAACTAATATCACAAACTACATTAGATTTACCAAGAGTAATAAAGGTCATTAGTGCTCTTGCCGCAAAAGACAAACGTTTTTTAAAATTGTATGATTCTAAACCACGAAATGTGGAAGAACTATCTTCGCAGATTATCGCTATCACGAAAGGTAAACATGGCCAATAGTTTTAACGCATACATTTACCGTGATTCTTACATTCATCGATTTAACCCATCGTTGAAGTTAATTATTTTAGTGATGTTTGTTGTCATGATCTTTTTACCAATTGGTTTATTTGGACAAACCATTTTATTAATTATTCTAATTATTGGGTGGTGTGTTGCTAAATTGCCATTTCGAACTATGTGGGCTATTATCAAATCATGTATTGTGATGTTTGCCATTTTATTTCTTATTAACTGACTTTCTTACAAGAGTCCTGATTTAGTCGCAGGTATTGATGATGGTACTGGCAATATCTTAAGTTTGTTTCATATGCACAACTGATGAAATACTATCCCAGTTCCTGGAATGGACATTACTTGAACTCATGGTACTTTATGAGGCGGAACAATCGGAAATGCTATCTGATTACCAAAAAATGACATATTTTATCCAGTAGATGGTTGATCTTATGCCCAATATAGTATTGATAATGGAACTCTATATCTACCATATCAAGCATCTTGATACACATTATCAAGTATGACCATCATTAGAGCTGTATACATCACCTTTAAGATCTATTTAATGATTGGTATTATCACTTTAATCATCTCCACCACTAACCCTGTACAACTATCGTTTGCTATCGAAGATATTCTTCACCCATTACAATACATTCGTTTCCCAGTTAATGAGTGAGCGATGACTATTTCCATCGCTTTAAGATTCGTACCTTCTTTATTAGAAGAATCACAAAAAGTAATGCGTGCTCAAGCCTCTCGTGGCGTCGATTTTAATAATGGTAACTTCAAAGATAAAATCAAATCATTGGTTTCTTTAGTTGTACCGATGTTCTCCATTGCTTTTCATAAAGCTGATGATTTGGCTAACGCCATGGAAGCTCGAGCTTACAACCCAAGATATACTAGAACGCGTTATCGTAGTTATCCAATCAATATCTCGCATTGGATAATTACTAGTTGTCTATCAATCTTCTTAGGTTTCTTTATTATGTTTGTAGCAAAAAATATGTTTTTTGCCCCATTTGGCTCAAGCGAAGCTTTATTAATGTTTGGGAAGTAAAATGAATTATTTAGTAACAGTAAGTTATGATGGTAGCAATTTTCACGGTTGAGCAAAACAACTTAATGTGCGAACTGTTCAAGAAGAAATCGAAAAGATTATTAAGAAAATCTTTGACCAAAACATCACCATCCAATGTTCTGGTCGCACTGATGCTTATGTTCATGCGATTGGTCAAACATTTTCATTTAATGTTAAAAAATCCAAGATTAATCCAAAAGCATTATTATTAGCATTAAGAAGTTCCGGCCCAACCGATATTTACTTTGTAAATGTGAAACAAGTGGATGGTATGTTCAATGCTAGATTCTCGGCTAAAAATAAAACATATCAATATGTAATCAACACTAGTAAATATGATTTATTTAAGACTAACTATGAGTTATATTACCCAACCAAAATAAATTTAACATTGCTTAAAAAAGCTAGTAAACTACTCGTTGGTGAACACGATTTTAAATCATTCAGTACTTCAGAGCTGGATAACACCATCAGAAAAATAAATTACATCAAGTTTAAAAAAACTAAAACTCATCTATTAGTAGAAGTTAATGGCAATGGTTTTTTACGCAATATGGTAAGAATGATCATTGGCAGCTTTATTGATTTAAATGAAGGTAAAAAAACCATCCTAGATATTAAAAATTTATTAGCCAATCCGCAAAAAGGATCAGCCATTAATAAAATACAAGCCAAAGGCTTGTATTTAATAAAAGTAAATTATTAATCAAATTTAAATGTTGTTGGTGGTAGTACTGATGTCTGTTTGTCAGGTAATGTCAGATGCCAATGAATCGTCACACTAAAAGTCAATTCAAACGAAATTGGTGGAGTCTGGTCAACAAAATGTATTACCATATTATGGTTTCAAATTGATCAATCAATATTCCAATCCGGTACCACCCTGAAGTAAGTAGCTTCACCTATATAACTTACATTCAAATATCATTCTTTATCCAAATACCGTTGTGTAGTTAAACAATTCCAGCAAGCGTCGTTTGTGTTCGGAGCAACTAGTGGAACACGAACATCCATAGGTAGCTTGGTATCGGGATCAATAATTGTTTTGTATTCTGTTGTTACCACGGTAAGATCTATAGGAATATGATACTCATTAGCATAATCAGTTTTATCGCGTAGAACTTCATTGACAATAATCGGTGTTGCTGATAAAACTAGAGCTCCAAAACCAACACAAGATAATATTGTCGCGGCTTTATGTATTTTGAAAAATTCTTTTGCTTTCATATTTCCTCTTTTTACCATCAAACTATCGGTTTCTTATGTAATACTTTGTAACGGTAATATCAATTTTCCTGCACCAAATTATCGTGATATCAGTTATCAAATTTACTAACCGTCGTAGCAACCGGCTTTTTCTTATCGTGCTTAAATGTGCTCTTCACAGCGTTCTTAAATCCACCACCTTGTTTGGCTCTAATTAAAATTGTGTAAATCAAGCCGTGAATGATGGCGGCAATTGCAATTGCAAAGATATATCAAGCAGATGAAATTAAAATGTTTTGTCATGCTGATCCACCGATGCCACCGTCATAAGAGAATGGAATCGGTACGGTATATTGAATCGTACCACCACCACAATAGACACCAACACAAAACACGATAATTAGCCCGCCTCACATACCAACATGGCCACCACAATAGAATGTTGCTGCTAACAACCCAGCAATTGCACTACCAATTACATTGGCAATAATGGTTTGTTTCAAGTTTTTAGCAGCAAAAGGGATTGCTCCTTCGGATATTCCCATGAAACCTAAAGCTAAGGCCGAAACACCAAGACCTTTATCCATATCGTTAAAGTTTTTACGACCAAATACAGTTGCAGCTAAACCACAACCAATTGGTGCAATCGGAATTGCCGCTGCCACAGCCCCCATTAAACTTGGATCAACCGGAATTAAAGTAGTTGCAGTCGCCACGGCAATTTTATTAACTGGACCACCCATATCAAATCCGACCATGGCACCCAATACTAATCCAATCGCAATTCTACCACCTGGGTTTGTACCAGCTAATGCTAAACCAGCTCCAATCCAATTCATCATGCAACCCATAATACCACTAAGTGCAAATAGGAATGGGAAAACTAACATCGTTGTGCATACAACCGGGATGATAATTAATGGCATGACCGGTTTGATAACACGGTGCACTTTTAAATTATTAAATAGATTTACTAAATGTCCAGCCGCAAACCCCATCATCAATGCAGCGATAATTCCTAACCCAATACCCGAAATAACTTCAGTAGACCCATTAATAGTTATAGAAGCACCACCCATTCAACTAATGCCATAATTCATATAAAGACCCGGAGATGTTGCCACCATTGTGGCAATAAATCCTGGTGCTAAAGCAGCTCTACCAGCAATAGAAGCTGCAATATATCCACCCATAATAGCAGTAAATACTTCAAATCCAATATTCGCCATCATTAGTGCATAGTGTAACGGTTGGGTACTGTTAGCTGTATCAACAAAGCCAGTGCCGACCGCAATCGCATTTAATATAGCATACATGATTCCACTAAATACGATGAATGGAATCATATGACTAACACCATTTAAAAAGTGTTTCATGAATTTCCCAGAGTTATCTCCTATGGAAAAAGCGTTTCCTTCGCCTGAATTAGCACCGCGAATTTTGCTCGTCTTAATGGTTTTTTCTAACGTTTGTACTGGTGTATTAATCGCTTCGTTAGTATTGGTCATATAAATTTTTTTACCGACGAAGCGATCTAATTCCACATTAATATCGCTAGCGATAACTACGAAATCAGCTTTGGCGATCATTTCTGGAGTGAGTTTGTGTTCTTGACCAGATTGACCTTGTGTTTCAATTCAAACTTCGTAGCCCACTTCTTTGGCGCGTTTTTCTAAAGCTTCTCTAGCCATATAAGTATGGGCAACACCGGTAGCACAAGAACTAACACCGACGATCAATCCTTTGGAACCACTAGCTTCGCTAGTAGAAGCTGGTGTATCTTCTTTTCTCTCGATGGCTTTCGTAATAGTTTCCACAATCACATTAGCATCTTGTGATTTGAGAATCACATCATTAAATTCGGGGTTCATTAAAGCCATCGCAATATTTTGGAGATATTGCATATGCAAAGTACCACGACTTTTTTCAGGAATTAATAAAGCAAAAGCCACTTTAACTGGTTTACCACCAACGGCTTTTCAATCAATGCCTTTTTTAAACCTTGCGACAATAATTGCAGGTTGTAAAAAGTCAGCACTCATGGCATGTGGTATGGCTACTGATTCAGCCATACCAGTTGTAGACACTTCTTCACGTTTAATGAAATCATTAACTAAAGCATCAGGATCATTAGTAATGTTTAAATGTTCTGCTAAATTTGCAATTGCGACAAAGGCGGCTTTTTGATCTTTTACATCAATATCCAATAAGAGATGTTTACTACTAAATATTTCCATAAACTTTAATGTAATAATAACATAAAATATATCATCTATGTTTCATAATATTATTTTCTTAAAACCGTTTTTAAGTGAACGACCATGAGGTGGTGCACATCTAAAGAATTTTAATATTGATTTACCGAATAATAAAATTGGTGAAGCTTGAATTATTAGCGGTATGAAAGACAAATCATCAATCATTATTAGCGAGGAACATCAAAGGATATCACTTCGTGAGTTCTTTGAAAACCATAAAATGTTCTTTGACAATTATGAAGGTAGTGAATACCCACTATTAGTGAAACTGTTGGACTGCAACCAAGATTTAAGCATCCAAGTCCACCCCACTGACCAATATGCCGATCAACATCGTGATGCCATTGCTAAAAATGAAGCATGATATATTTTGGAAGCAAAACCAAATTCATCTATCGTTTATGGACATCATGCTAAAACTAAAGATGAACTAATCAAATTGATTGATGAGAACAATTGATCTAAGTTATTAAATATCGTGCCTGTTAAATATCAAGATTTATTCTATGTGCCTAGCGGTACATTACACGCATTAAAATCAGGTTTAATAATATTTGAGATTCAACAAGCTTCCGATTGTACTTACCGTCTTTATGACTACGGGCGCGAGAAACAAGATCCCACACGAAAGTTACATACCCAAGAAGCCATTGAAAACATTACAGTTCCGTTTGTTGAACCAGTCTTACAAAATAAAAATGGAGAACTATTAACAACACCATACTTTTCCATAAAATTAATTAACAACGTTAACACTAATTCTTATGCATTTGATAGCGCGCGTTGATTACAATGCTTTGTAATCGGTGGCAAAGGAACTATCAATGGCATCAACATTACCAAAGGTAGCACCTTCATAATTGGCAATGGTGATTACAAATTTGAACTATCTGGTAAACTGGGCATCATCATTACATATATAGTTAAGTCATAAAGTATTAACATAATAACTATAATTTCTACATGCCCGAGCTACCTGAAGTCCAAACGGTTATCAACACTTTAAAAGATAGTGGTTTATTACATAAAACCATTAAAGATGTATTAGTTTACAAAGTAAAACTATTAAAAAACAGTTCACCGAAACAATTCCAGAAGTTTTTAATCGGCGAACAAGTTGTTAATATTGAGCGCAAGGGTAAGTTCTTGATATTTCACTTATCGCATAGAAAAACATTAGTAATACATCTGCGTATGGAAGGTAAATTATTTTATGAACCAAATGAATCCAATGTTCCTAAAGCTCACCTACGAATTGAATTCGTTTTAAACAATAAACATACCTTGCGTTATTATGACTCGCGAATCTTTGGTACTTTCCATATTTATCAAGGTGATGCTCATTTAAAAGCCCCACAATTAACGAAATTAGCCTTAGACCCATTGGACTCCAAGTTTGACTGGAAATACTTAAAAAACCATCTTTCTGGGTCTCACAGAGCAATTAAGACAACACTACTTGACCAAACTTTGGTAGCAGGGATTGGTAACATTTATGCTGATGAGATTCTTTTTTTGAGTCACATTCATCCATTAAGAAAACCGAGCACACTATCTGATAACGACTTTAAGCAATTAACAAAAAATAGTAAGCTTATTCTCAACAAAGCCATTAAGCATGGGGGCACGACTGTATCTAGTTATAAGTGAGATCCGAATCATTACGGTGGTTATCAAAACTTATTACTCGTGCATACAAAAAAAGGTCAACCATGTCCTGTCTGTCGTACTAAGATACAAAAGATTAAAGTAAATGGCAGAGGTACATACTTCTGCGCGAGGTGTCAAAAGTAAATATGCTAGTGTGTGTAACAGGAACTATCGGTAGTGGTAAGACAACTGCCATCAACTTTATCAAACAAGAAGGATTCTCCGTTTTTGTTATGGATGAATTCATTCATACTATATATAAAAAGGATCAAATTGGCTATAAGTTAATTGCAAAAAACTTTGGTAAGCAGTATCTCACTACCACTGAAGTAAATCGCAAAGCTTTAGGCAAATTAGTTTTCTCAAAGCCTTTGGCTTTGAGAAAACTAGACAGTCTGATGATTCCTTTAATGCAAAAACAATTGCAGTCGCTTCTCAATAAAAATAAATTATGTTTTGTGGAATTAG
>JAITPK010000064.1 GCA_031289475.1 Mycoplasmataceae bacterium
GACATTGAAGCTAATTTAACTGTTACTTTTTTAGAGAGTGTATTAGGAGTAACTCGCAAAGTTAAGATTAATACGAAACACCAATGTCCTAAATGTCACGGTAGTGGTGCCGACAGTCCATCCGATATTAAAACGTGTCCAAGATGTCACGGTACCGGGGTAGTCTCTACGAGACATCGTACGATTCTTGGTATTATGGAATCGCAAGAATATTGTCCAGATTGTCATGGTACAGGGAAGATTATTTCAAAAGTATGCTCGCAATGTCATGGTCATAAATTCATTGAACGTGAAGACTTTATTGACTTGCAAATTAAACCAGGCGTTCAAAATGGCTCAATTTTAAGGTTTACCAATAAAGGTAATTCTTGAGAGACAAACACCGGTAATATTGATTTGACAATTTATGTACAACCTTCAAGAATTTTTAAACGTAAGGATAATGTTTTATATGCTAATGTTTTAGTTGACCCGATTGATGCCATAACTGGTTCTAGAATTAAAATTCCAACACCGCACGGTATTAAAGAAGTAGATATTAAGTCGAATACTGCGAATGGTGAAGAAATTACGGTAAGTGGTTTTGGCATTAAAGATGTTAAACATAAAATTTTTAGCGGTAACACTAATGGAGATTTAGTCATTACAATTGTTTATGCCAGACCTAAAAGGTATTCTCATAGTGAATTAAATAAATTAAAGGAAATTAATCAGTCAGCCAATCCGGATGTAGAAGATTTTAATAAAACAGTTAGCAAGGAGTTAAGTTAATATGTCAAAACACGAATCAAAACAAAAAAACCAAGAAGAACAAAAAATTGAACAAAATAAAGTTCAACCTATTGAAGATACTTCCAAAAAAGAAATTAATGAAATTGAACAACTAATGAAGCAAATTCAAGACTTGACAACCACTGTCGTTGCCAAAGATGAGCATATAAATAAATTAGAGGACGAAATTAAACAAATCAATCAAGATTATGTTAATAAAGTAACCCAAAAAGCCAATGAGGCTAACGTTTTATTAAAAACGAAAGTTGATGAATTAACAGCGAAGGCAAATCAAGAATTAGCTATGCATAAAAAATACGCCATTGAAAAACAGGCTGGTCAATTAATTGATATTATTAATCAATTTGAGTTAGCTGTATCGCATCCATCAACTGACCCTAAGATTGCTAACTACCAGATGGGTTTTAAAATGTTTTTAACAATGCTAAAAAATCTTTTGTCAAATTTAGGGATTTCCGAGATCATTGTTAATGTTGGTGACGAATTTAATCCAGAATTTATGGAATGTATTGAATTTGTACACACTGGTGACCTTGCAGACCACAAAGTGGCTAAGATTGTATCCAAAGGATACAAACTATATGATCGTTTAGTAAAACCAACTAATGTGGTTGTAATGAAAAAATTAAATTAATTAAATACTTCAATATATTTAACTATTTGTATATAATGATTGCATGAATGCAAGTCAAATTTTGAATAAAATGAAGAACGAATTAAAACTAACAGACTATATGTTAGCTAAGATTTTAGGCGTCTCACAATCGTTAATTCATTATGTAATTAATGGAAAATCTAATATTGCTTTCAACACAATGATTGAATGAATATCAAAACTTGGTTTTTCTATTAAAGGAAAACAAATCGAAATAAACCAATTCAAATATGTGAGTTCTCCTTTTTATTTAATTCAATTAATTAATAAAAATCACACTGAACAAAAATGACTTGATATTTCGGTTGCTATTGGTAATATTATTCAAAATGCTAAATATATGAAAAGCGATATCTTGAAAATTAATTTATCAAAATTAATCATTGAAACACAATGAAAAGCTTTTTATTGCGGATTGGTAGATTTTATCTTTACTAACATATTTAAAGATAAATCTCCAAAGTGAACGAGTCAACAAGTGTTCATTTTAAAAAAAGAGTGAACACCATCCAAAAACCTATCAAAGTCACAAGATTTTGATGTTGTTTTTGCTAAACACAATATCTTGATACCGGTTGGAGAACTACAATGTCTATAAACGCAATTAATATGAATTATCACTATGCTCGAGAGCGTTTAGATAATTTTATAAATAAATTAGTCAGTAAAAATGTTGCTGGTGAAATTTTCATTGTTGGCTCGACGGCGATTATGTTCAATTTGCCAGAATATCAGCGTGTTACAACCGATATAGATGTTTCAATAAGCTTAAATAAAAATTTCTTTCAAACATTTAAAGAAACCGCACAAGAAGTAGCAGATGAACTAGAAATGAGTCATGATTGAATTAATGCATCTGTATTTTATGTAATGCCTGATAAAAAAGATAAAGGACCGCACGAGTACTTTAATAACGGAACATTAAAAGTGAGGTTTGCCTCCAAAGAATATTTGCTAGCTATGAAAGTGATGACTTCTAGAAAAAAGGATCGAGACATTGAAGATGGAGCTATTTTATTTAATAAATTGAATTTAAAGGATGCTGATGAAGTTATTGATATTGTAGAGCAATATTATACCCGTCCTCCTAGAAGCGAATTGATGAATGCCTTTACGATCGCCAAAAGAGCAAAACAAATGAAAAAATTAAATTAACGATAAGCAATTCAATGTTTAGTTTTTAAAACTTTGATTTCTTCTTTATATAAAGGTTTGCCATCATAATATGGTGTCTCTAATATTTTAGGAATTCCATCTAGCCGTTTGTCATAAACATATTTCAATAAAGTATCAAACCCAATAGTGCCATAGCCAATATTTTCATGACGATCTTTATTAGAACCAACCTTATTCTTAGAATCGTTTAGATGAATTACTTTTAAATATTTTAAACCAATACTTTTATCAAAATCATTTAGTACTCTTTCAATGTTTGCATCTTCATAACCAGCATCATTAATATGACATGTATCTAAACAAATTCCAATTAAATGCTTGTCATTAACTAAATCGATAATAGCTGCCAATTCTTCAAAAGTTCTACCGATTTCATTACCCTTGCCCGACATAGTTTCAAGACAAATGACGACACCTTTGTTAGAGCGATTAATTTTATTAATCCCATCTGCAATGTTCCTAATTGCTTCATCTGTGCTGATGCCTATTGCATTGCCAGGATGTAACACTAGTAACTCGCAACCAATTTCATATGTTCGATAAATTTCGGTTTTTAATGTCTGCACACTGATAGCGTGTTTTCTTTTGTCACTCGTGCCAAGGTTTACAATATATGGCGCATGGACAACAACACTTTTAATGTTGATATGTTGATCTTTTAAATAGGATTTAAATTCATCAATTTTCAATTGATTTAGTGGTGTTCTAATTGAGTTTTGTGGTGCACCAGTATAAATCATAAAAGTGTTTGCTCCATAACTTGCTGCAATTTGTGCACTGCCCAACAAATAGTCAGGCTTGCTCATAGAAACATGGCTACCCAACAGAATATCAGACATTAAATTCCTACTTTTTTATAGATGTAATCAATTTTCTTAAAATAATAATCCAAATCAAAACATGATTTTAATTCTATCTTTGATAATTTTTTCATAACATCTTTGCTCTTTAATAATACTTCTTGAAATTGAATGTTGTTGTTATATGCTTTCATCGCAAGCGGTTGTACTAAATCGTAAGCATTTTCACGAGTTGAACCTTTTATTATCAATTTACTCATAACTCGTTGTGCGAAGATCACACCGTTAGTTGAATAAATATTTTTTAGCATTTGTTTAGGATAAACTACTAAATTATCAAGAACATTAGCATAACGAGTTAGCATATAGTCTAAAAGCTCTGTTGCATCAGGCATAATGATTCGTTCAGTCGAGGAATGTGAAATATCTCGTTCGTGTCATAATGGAACATTTTCATATGAAGTGATCATATAACCACGGAGCACTCTTGCACAACCGCAAATGTTTTCGCTGGCGATGGGGTTACGCTTATGAGGCATCGCTGATGAACCCTTTTGCCCTTTGGCAAACATTTCTTCAACTTCATGGACTTCAGTTCGCTGAAGATGTCTAATTTCTAAAGCAATTTTTTCAATGGTGGAGCCGATTAATGCCAAAGTGGCAAAATATTCAGCATGGACATCACGTTGGATAACTTGAGTGGCAATATTGGCTTGTTTAATGCCTAATTTCTGGCAAACATATTCTTCAACAAATGTTTCGTTGTTAGCAAAATTACCAACAGCACCGGATAACTTACCAACTTGGATATCATTAGCCGCTTCTTTAAATCTTTTAATGTTGCGCTGCATTTCATCATATCAAAGCGCTCATTTCAATCCAAAACTGGTGATGTCAGCATGAATACCATGCGTTCTACCGATGCAAGGTGTTTTCTTATACTTAAGTGCTTGTTTTTTTAGAATATTGGTAAAGAGAGACAAGTCGTTAAGAAGGATTTTATTGGCTTGTTTTAATAAATAAGCATTAGCAGTGTCCACAATATCGGTAGAAGTTAGACCGTAATGAATTCATTGCTTTTCTTGGCCAAGAGATTC
>JAITPK010000060.1 GCA_031289475.1 Mycoplasmataceae bacterium
AAAAGCCGAAGTACAAATGTACTCCGGCTTTTCCACCATAACCAATTGGCGAATAATTTGATATTATCCCAAACGGTTGTAGTATTCGACGATAAGTGATTCGTTGAAGTCACCATCAAATAAGCTGTGCTCGTTATATTAAATCTAATAATTCCAAAACCTAATATTGTTCCATTGATCAAACAATGTTTTACCATCAAGAAACGGTAATTCTAAAAATTCTTTCACATTTTTGGCTTGGAAACTTTGAGGATAAATAAATTCTTTCTTATCCGGAAATCCACCATTTTCATAGAATAAGAACGGCTGTGCAATCAATATTCCTCGGTCATACGTTTCAAGCAAATAATCCTGACCTTGAAATTGAAAATAGATAGGCTGTGCAGTTTCTAACATCTCTATTATGTCATTTTTTTCAGGCTCTAAGACCCATTCATAGATATAGTTGGTCATTTTTTATACTCCTTCCATAATTTTCGCACTTTATTGATATACATCTTATCAGATTTAGTCAACTTAATATCCGCATCTGATTCTTGATGCTGCAAGTCATATCCCGGATGTACATGAGGGACAACGCCATAATGATCATGGTCTAAATCTATTTGCCGATTTCTTTTCCCTTGGTTATCATAAAATACAACTGATTTTAACACGTCCCCTTTTGTTACTACGTAAACCCTATCCTTAGATGCAGACATTGTTTCCAATGGGCTTTTAGCGTTATTACCAGCTTCATACTTAACAAACTTTAAATTACCAGACGCCAATACGGTAGAAAATTCAGTTCCATATTTAATGCCTTTTACAGATATCCCACTTGCTGACCCACGTCCTCCCATATTAAGCCACCTCCAGTGTTAAATTTTCAAATAATGCTAATTGACCTTCAACAGGTTGATATTTTGCTTCACGTCGCGCCTTGGCACCTTCATATTCAATTACTAGGATATTAGCGTATTGATACATTTCATCGTACGGTTTGCAATAGCAAATAACAGTTTTGGGTTCAATTTGTTTACACATTTCAATAAAGCCCTGCATAAATACATCGCGGTGCGCATGTGTGCCTATTGTTGAAATCGCAACAACACTTCCTTTTTCAACACCTGAAAAACAAAAAGAATACGTATCTGCATCACCCCAGGCGATTGTCGTAATCACAATAATTCCTTTGCTCTGCCAATAAGCCCCGATTAATCGATTGAGATACACGCCATACCACTGCTCATCCAAAGACATATCAGAATAGCAGCTTACATCTGGAGTAAAGGTTTGCTTATATTGAGCAATCCTATTTACATAATTCCACGGTCTTTTACATATTGATTCAAATTTAGAATCATTAAGAAAGTACCCCACCGTTTGTTCTTTAGGACTACGATTGTCGATTTTTCTTGTATTTTGAAAACCAACATATTTAAAGTCGGTTAAATCGACATTTTGCTGCTTTATTACCGGCATTGGTGCATATCCATCTTTATACACGACGGCTAGTTGGTCATCAATAACTGTACAACCAATTTGGTTGCTGAAAAAACTGTGATTCTTCATTTCATATCTCCTTAGTTGAATAAAAAATAACTGCTAACTTCCGGAGTATGATATACTTACCTTGCTACGGGCTCGTTGTAGATCATACGCGGGCTTTTTATTATGCATTTTCGTTTACAGCATAATTTTTTTTGTACATAGATAGAATGCGCAAGTCATAATCAGTATGGGCAGATCTTCCGTATTTCAACCAACTATGATACGCATTAATACGATAGTGAGCCATTTCGTAACTCACACCAAATTCACTTGCTAAATCAATATAGTCTTCAATCTCCTTTTCAAAAACAATGCAAGGTGGGCACAAAATAAAAGCAGCGAGGAAATCAGCTTCCGACTCCTCATCTTCAGTTCCAAACTCATGTCCCATTGAGATATGAATAATTTCATGCATGATTGTAAATTTAACTCTTCCCTCACATAATTCAGCATTGTAGTGGATTACACACTGTGTTTTCCCGTTTTCATGGATCACCAAGTTAAATCCATCTTCACTCACTTGAAAACAAGCTTCAGTTTGATCAGCTGATAACGATTGATATGAAACAACCTTTATGTCCAAGTTTCTCGCAACGGCAAACACATCGAATGGATATGCTGTGATTTTAGCATCTTCAATGATGTCGGCACCTATATTTTTTAGTTTTTCATACCTATAACTTTCTAATAACGCCACTAGTAATCAGTCCTCCTCTAGCAAAACGTTAATAATTTCACGTTTTTTAGCCATTGTTAGGCTTTTATTATTTCGTGCAATTAACCTTTTTATTTCTGGGTACTCATCAGTTTTGTCTTGCGAAACTTGTTGTCCGATTAACTCATCAACTGACGTCTGTAAAACAGTGGCTAAATTGGAAAGAACCTCAATCTTAGGTTCTCTGGTTCCATTAATATATCTTGACATAGTAGTATCGGTGACACCTATCATTGACGCTAACTCTTTTTGTGATAAGTTGAGTTGCTTTGCATAGTTTAGTATGTTTTCACCTAACTTAGAAATCATTATTCGTTCCTCCTTATTAAAACTACTGTCAGTATAATGCATAAAAACCATTTTGGCAATAGTTTACCAAAATGGTTTTTATCTTTTTTTATTTACTTTTCCTTTTACCTAATTTGGACAACAAAAAGCCGAAGTACAAATGTACTCCGGCTTTTCCACCATAACCAATTGGCGAATAATTTGATATTATCCCAAACGGTTGTAGTATTCGACGATAAGTGATTCGTTGAAGTCACCATCA
>JAITPK010000080.1 GCA_031289475.1 Mycoplasmataceae bacterium
CAAATCACCCACCACACCACCTTCTTTGGTTCTAAGATTGATATCGATCCCTCCATCTTTGAACCAAGAAGCGAAACCGAATGGTGAACCCAAAAAATTGTCAAGATGCTTTCGAAGCATCAACGCCTTGTCAAAGGTGCTGATTTATGTTGTGGCACCGGTTGTATTGGTATTAGTATTAAAAAGCATTGTCCTTGAGTTGATATGACTTTGGTCGATATTAATAAAAAGGCAATTACCAATACAACCCATAATGCCAAATTAAATAAAGTCAAAGTTAAAACTATTACTGGTGATTTCTATCAATCACTGATTAAAAGAAAGCTTAAGTTTGACTTTATTGTGTGTAACCCTCCATATGTAGATATAAAGGTATTAGACCAATCAATGACTAAATATGAAACCAAGATTAGTTTTGTAAATAGTCCACATAGTCTAGACTTTTACAAAACCATTATTAGTCATATGTCTAAACTAGTTAATCCCGGTGGCTTCGTTGCTTTGGAAATTGGTTATGATCAAAAGCCACTTTTGATCAAATTATTAACAAACAAAAAATACCATTTTTATCAAGATTTAAATGGTAAAGATCGATTGTTGATAGTTTATTAACTATTCGGTCTTTAAATTGTTAAGTTTAATGACTGTATCAATCTTTTGATTGAGTTTACCAATTGCTTCGCCTTGTTCTTTTTGAGTTATTATGATTTCTTCTATTAGATTTCTTAACGAACAAACAAAGTTAACAACATTTATTATTTGTCTTCATTCGGTGGTAAATCACCAAACCCAATATATGAACCAAAAGATATTGAAAATAAAGACTTAATTAAATCGGAATCGATATTCTTTAATTGCTCAACTACAACATCGTCTTCCACCTGTAATTCTTCTGACACAAATAAAACTTCATCCAATAATTTAGGAATTTCCTTGCATAAGCAGTAGAACGCATTTTTCTGTTTGGTTACTAGTTCATAAAATTTATCAATAGACACTCGCCTAATCCTTTCATTGCTAACGCGTACGCTATCAACGGTGGTTGTCCAAGGAACATTTTGACTATGCTTAGATATTACCTCGACCAAAAGCCCATAATTATTTTTGTTTTTCAGAACTTTACCTAATAACTTGATATACGTTGTTTTCGCTGAAGAAGAATTCATAGTATTGTGTTTATTTTTCATTTCTACATAAAAAACTTTATTTGAGTCTTTATAAATTACATCAAATCCGTGATTAGGCACTTCACAATTTTTTATGTATTTAAACAAATGTTGATGAAAGTAACCAATGGCATTATTATTTGTTTTGTCCCTTTGTCGAGAAATTTCTTCAGCTATTATTACTTCAATTTTTTTCTTGTAAATCTTAGAATCAAATAAAAGTTTGATTGGATCGATAATATTGTCATTAAATTTTGTTAAATCATAAGATTTTAGTGTTTCATAATATTTTTCAGCAATAGTTTTTTTGATGTGCTTTTTCAGATCCGCTTTTTCTATAAATGTTAACGCTCACATAATTATTTATTCTTCTCAAGAAACTTAATTATAGATAAGCCTATTTGTTTTGCAAAATTAATTGGCACTGCATTGCCTATTTGTTTATATTGACTATACACCGATCCTTGAAAGATTCAATTGTCTGGAAAATTTTGAATTCTTGCATATTCTCTAATCGTTAATGGTCTAGTTTCATCAGGATGACACCTTTCAGTTTGCCCTTGACATGGCGAACATGTCAATGTTAGAGAAGGCTCGTTTCATGACAATCTCCTCGCAACGCCAGTTTTTCCGCCACCAAGGTAATAACTGCCTTTCATAAATTTTTTAGCTACATCTTTTGGCAAATTCCTTCAGCAACCACCAGGGGGAACCAAATCTAACACTCGTCTTTTTTCATCGGAATATTTTATTCCGTCAGACGCTGGTACTTTCACCAAAACATCTTTCAGTAAGAGCTTTCTACTCAATTTTTCAGGAAAGTGATATTCAGTTTTTATATCGTTTCTTACTCCAACAATCACAATTCTTTCTCTCTTTTGCGCGACTTCGTAATCCCATGCATTTAATATTTTTCACCTGACACAGTATCCGATAGATGAAAAAATATCAGTAATAATTTTTATGGTTTTACCATTATCGTGTGTACTGAGGCCTTTTACATTTTCGGCAAGAAAAATTTTAGGCATCATTTTTTTAAGAATAGACGCATAATAAAAAAACATGGTTCCCCTAGCGTCATTAATTCCGGCTTTTTTGCCAGCGTAACTGAAGGTTTGACAAGGAAAACCGCCAGACAGTAAATCTAATTTTCCTTTTTTAATTTTCAAGAATTTGCAACAATCTTTTTCCGCTAATTCTTTAACGTCTAAATTAACAACATTTCAATTTGACCTATTTGCGCGTAATGTGCTAACAGCAAATTTATCGATTTCGTTAAGGCATATATGCTTAAATCCCGCTTCTTCCAGCCCTAGGGCAAGCCCTCCTGCTCCAGCAAATAATTCAACACTTTTATATTTATTTCTCATAGTTTTACTTAAAGAGGGTTCTTATTAGATTAGATATGTCAATAATTAAATTGTTAATAAAATTATATGCATACACTACATTAGTATCATCAAGAACGTAGTAATATTTATGTATTATATTGTTTAGTTCTGTTGAACCAGATGTAGCATACTTGCTAATAAGTCTTATTCATACATTCAAATTGGCTGATGACGATAAATAGGAGAAATTTCCGTCTCATTTTGTAGATACAAGTGAATCACTAATCTGTTTATGAGAAACCTCTCTTACTTTCTCTTTGTAAGCCGCGTAGATAGAATTATTTGTCATCTGACCAACAGTCTTGTTATAAGTTGTTATTGTGTCTATACATGCATCATAATCGTGTATGTCCGTTGAAAATTTTTCTTTTATTCAATCTCTTCATTGAAAATTATACGTAAAAAGAAATGTGGAAATCAATTCCTCAAGAGATCGAACAATGGAAGCATAAATTAAAAATGGAAAGTCGTTTGGTTGACATTGCTGAAATAAATCAAGAATTGGGTCAATATTGTCTCTTCATAATTTAACAATAGACTTAGAAATTTTTTCATCGAAACCTATCTGTTTAGAATTTACAGAATTAATGCCGTCTGAAACTGTTTCTAAATTACTTTCTAAAAAAATTAATTGACGTTCAATTTCTGTCTGTATGGTTTTACTTTTACCTTCTTTAATAACTGTCTGTATGGTTTTATAATTTTCGATCTTTATGTCGGGGTCTGAAATGTTAGAAGTAATAAATTCATTTAAAATGTAATAGTATTCATTTTTTCAACCTCGCGTAGTGTAGTATGGATCTGGTTGTTTAATGCTTTCCAGTAAAAATTTAGAAAGGGCGTTAAAATTTATTTTTTTTATTTTTACATTCCATTCAAAAATACTAATTTCAATTTGGCAAACTTTCTGCAATGTGATTCACTGATTAGCAATTTTCAATTTAATTGTAGAATAACACAACTCTAAAGAAGAAATGTCTTCATAAAAATTAATTTGATTTTCCCTATCAGTCAAATTTTTTTCTGAAGCCTTGAATAATTCGCTGACTCACAAAGCACTTCTGATATCTCGCTGAATTGACGAAAATGATTTGTTAAATACTCTAGATAAGCTTTTAAAAACATCAGTCTGTTTATCAAATTTATTTTTTTTGATGAAATAAAAATCTCTTAAGTCAGCAAAATAAAGCGCTCGAGTTCAGCCCCTTTTCCCTTTGTTCTCTCCGGCATGTCTTGTAAATATAATTGATCATATTTCATCAACATCCGTCGAATCGTCGTATACTGCCTCCATTACTGGTAGACTGTCAAAATTATCTACAAATTCTTGATTTGTTACTATATCGATAATTTCTTGAATGTTAACCGCAGACTCATTTGATGTGTTCTCGTTTTGAAGTATTGAATTTAGTAAAGTATTACAAAGTTCAGAATTTTTAAAAAAATTAATTACTATTAGCCTTCGATTCCCTTCAAGCACATAATATTCACCATCCACACCTTTAATTACAAAAACTTGATCAAGAGCAGGATTATAACCGCTCGCCATCTGCTGGGTTAATTCCAATAAATCAGAAAAATTACCTTCAAACTGTAGAGTTTTTTCTATCGCGTTCTGTAAATTGTAATTATCAAATCTTAAATTCTTGATATTTATTTGCGAGGCATTTGTAAAACGCGGATTGAGAGGTAGGACTCTCAACGTTCTATAAGATTTTTCTATACTCTTAAATATGTTTGCCATTTATTGTTTTATCCTTTTAAACACACAAATATTGTCTATTCTTGTGGCGTGTCCCGCCCTGGTTCCATTTTTCCTGGTGGATTTAAACGAAGCATTTTTATCTTGATAGGAGTCCATTAAATATAAATTAGTATAACTTTTTATTTCGCTTCACAATTGTTTGAAGCAATATTTTCCTTCAACATCTCCAATAATTAGCACTAACCTGCCTGTTTGTTTTAACGATTTTGTTGCAGAATTTAGAAAATTTATTAAGAATCGTTTGTACTCTTGATACTTGTGATTATCATCTAATTTTATTTCCCTTGAGCATGTCTGTCTATCAAATCCAAGCATTCATAAACGAATTCAATTTTCTTTGGTGTAATTAAAAACATTAAGATATGGTGGCGATGTAAGTATTAAATCAAATTTTTTATTTTTAAAAATTGTGTTGCATTCAAGTGCATTACCAATCTTAAAAACGGCTTTCACATATTTGTTTTCATTTTTTAATGATTTTAATGCCTTGTATAATATTTTTTCAAAAAGATTTTCATTGGTTGGAAATTTTAAGTTATGTATGTTTACATATTTATCAACATATTTTTTTGACATGACTGTTGTGTTGCTCATCTGTATCGACAGAAACATTGACGTTCCGTTTTTTCTTGTCGGACCATGCATAATTCCAAGCAAAAGTGACAATATAAAATTGTCTGTATTATCGTTTTCCTTCCACTTTTTTCCTAATTTATTCTTTATGAAAATCAATTGTTTGTATACATTTAGTGAATAATAAGTTTTCATATATTCATAGTCATCTAATTCGTATTTTATATCGCTACAGTCATGATATTCGCTTTCTAATTCTTTGAGTCGATTTTCTATGACACGAAACAGCACATTTTGTGATTTTGATTTAGACAATACGTATGACAGTGGATTTAAATCTGATGCATAGCACCTTCTTCCCAAAATTCTTGCCTGTAGCAATGTAGTCCCTCTGCCGGAAAAAGGATCATATATTTCGGCGTCTGCATCAGTGAAATTTTGTATTAATAAATTTGCTAGCCTTGGCGGAAACATGGCTGTATACGGGCAAATTTCATGCATTTTATTTTTTACAAAACTTTCATCTTTTTGAAAAATAACCGCTAATGGTAATATATGTTTCTGTAATTCCATATTCTATATTATTCTTCCCTTCGGTTTTATATATTCATGCATTAGATACGATTTTTCATCATTGTTTGCATATAACGCTGATGCTGAAGATTATAAATTTTACAATCCAAATTTTATCTTTAATATTTTTATTAATTCTATTGCGCTCTGTCTATCGATAGTGATCGTTTGTGACACAGATTCAGGATTCTTCCTATGGGAAGAACCGTATGTTTGAATTTCAAACAAATCACCACTGTGAGAATATGTCGACTTATGAATAATGGTTGGTGGAATTTCCACTTTTCTATTTATTTCTTTCATTTCTGTAACTTTTAATAACGCCATAAAATCTTCCTACCTAACAGTCGGTAAGAACTTCGTCAACACTTCATAAACCTTTTGGGTAGACTCAATACTTAATCTTTCGTTCTTACTATGGACATCATGCATTAGTGGTCCAATGGAGATCCCTAACATCTCTGGACGTTGGGCTAGTACATAGGCGGGTTCCACACCACCATTGATCAAGACTTGTTTCGCTTCTTTCTTAAAGACTTTCTTGTAGAAAGTCTCATAGATGTCGGCTAATTTGTTATCTTTTGGTAATCAACCAGCAACAAAAGCAATTTGTTGTGCATCACCACCCACACCTTTAAATAATTGCATAATACGGTTGGCAATCCTGTGTTGGGCTAAATCGTAAGAAGAACGAACCATGAATAAAGATCAGATGGCATCTTTCTTTGTATCGATTAAGCCCAAATTGCCAGATGTCTCTGGAACACTATATTTTCAGCTATATGTGTCCACGCCATTAAAGACTGATCCATAGACACCAATAATCTTTTGAGAATCTTTTTTTGTAATTGGATGGTCTTTGACTTTAGATGGAGTGACTGAAATTACTAAATCGGTTTCACGACTAAACTCCTGTTTTAAAGTTTTTAACCATCATGATGTAAACTTTTTAATCTTGGCAACATCTTTTTTATAAACATTGATGTTACAAGCACATTCAAAAGGGATAACATTTTTAACAACACCCGATTTTTCAATATTAATTAATTGAATGTCATGGTCGTTGTTTAAAAAGTTTAATAAATCGAAAATAGTTTTAATCGCATTAATCCGCTTTTCACCGATGGCTTGACCGGAGTGGCCTCCTAGCCCTCCACTTAAGAAAATTCTTAAATCTGTGGTGTTAGGGCGTGTTCTAGCGTCTCTTTTATAAGGAAGTTCAGCTGTAATATCAATATTACCAGGACATCCAATACAAATTTCCTCATCATTTTCATTGTCTAAGTTAATCATGTATTTAGATTTTAATTGTTTGACATTGAACTCTTTAATACCGTCCATGCCAGTTTCTTCATTGGCTGTAATTAAAGCTTCAATCGGTCCATGTTTTAAAGTCTTGTCAGCAAAGATCGCAAGTATCATGGCGACTGCAATCCCATTATCTGCACCTAGTGTGGTTTTATCAGCACTCATTCAACCATTCACAACTTTAATTTTAATTGGGTCTTTTTTAAAGTCGTGGGTGGAACTTGGATCTTTGGCACCCACCATGTCACTATGGCCTTGTAACATCACGGTCGGTAATTTCTCACAACCTTTAGATGCCGGTTTTCTTACTAAAATATTTTGGGCTTTATCCACAATTGGGGTATAACCCAATTCAATAAAAGTTTTTTCTAGATAAGAAGTGATCTTATCTAGATCATAACTCACATGAGGGATTTGACAAATGTCGTAAAAGTATTCTCAGACTTTGGCTGGTTTTAAATTTTTAATTGGCATAGTGATTATGCTCCCTACTAATCTAAA
>JAITPK010000003.1 GCA_031289475.1 Mycoplasmataceae bacterium
GACATGAAAATTAACATATTTGCTAACTTTTCTGATCCATCGATTGTTACGATATTGCTTAGATAATTTTAATAAGTCTTGAATGCTATGGCTATAATTCATTTGTGCCTCCTGATAAGACATTTAAGATTGCACTATAAAAGGTGCTTTTTTAATTGCTATTAAATGTTATCATTCACTTAATTAATCCATTCACTTAATTTATTTTTTCTCCATCAGTGTTGACCATGATACACTTGATTCATATTTACACCAGAATCAACCAATTACATATCTTGGAGTTCTAGCAATTAGACAACATTCATCTCCAATCCCAAATCCATCCATGATAACTACCTCATGTATTTCACCAGTTTCTAAAATTTCCAAGTGCCTGTTTCACGCTAATGCAATGTCTTGCCGAAAAGTTCTTGACGGTATTTTAAATCCCGATTGTGTTTTGTTGCTTAGCAATCATTTTGTAAGCCTCTTTGTTTTAAATCTAGCCTTCCCAGTACAAAACTTTTCTTACAACTTTTACAATATCATCGTTGTGTCCCGAAGATGGTTGTTCCATTCTTTTTTACTTTATCACCGCATATTCTTTATCACCGCATATTTTGCAGTATCTATAACCATTCTTTTTCATATGGAACTATAGTAGAACGATATTAGTTCATCGCCTAAAAGCTCCATTTATGAAGGAAAAACATTAAAAAATTTAGTTAAAAACCAACACATTTTGCAAAATAACTAAATATTTGGTGCTTATGCCCACATTTTGAAAAATAACTAAATATTTTTTGTAATACACAACCTATTACAAAATTAAGCTTATTCTATTTCAAGGGGGGGTAATTTAATGTATACTATAGTTATAAAAATCAGGAGATAACTTATGTCAAAAAAAGCAGATGAAATAATAGAAAGTGAGGATTGACCCGGATTGGGTTATTTACAACAAGCTCGCCAAATGACTTTTAATGCCGATCCAGATTATCAAGGTTCTCAAAATGAACGAGCATCTAATTTTTCACGAATGGATACTTTGGATCTTATCGCCTTAATATCTAACGTTTGTAAGCATCTTCCAGCAAAAAAAGAAGACCAAATAGATGGATTTGTTATTCTAACCAATGAAGACCGGATCGCACCATTGACTTTTTTCACAAACAACGAAGATGCGACCTATGATAATATATTCATTGAAAAAACCAATAATGATAATTCCCAAACTTGTTCAGTGATAGCCCCACTACTTGCGATAGCAAATGTTGTTCGTGAAGAACACATGACTACAGCACTTAAAGGAATTGAAACACAAATGCAGACACAAGCACGACAGATTCGAACAGATTATGATAGACGCAATTCTGCAAATCCAAGTCAAAAACTTGAATGTTATTGCCCAGTTTATTTGAATGGTCATTACACTTTAATGGCTTTTCAGGTTGACGCCAGCGGAAGCGCTTCAGATTTAGTGCTTCTCGACCCCTCAAGCACAAGTAAAACCCTTGTTGAAAGAGGAGAACGCATGAGCGTTGGTACAGGACACCAATATCTTCCTACAGCTGATTGTGGCGTTTACATTACTGAATTTTTATTAACGTGCTTAGAATACGGCCAACAAAATGGCATAAAAAAGCTTTTTGACCATTCTGGTGAAAATGTGGATCGTAAGTTATTTGGCCACACTGCACTAGACGACGTGCAAAAGCTAAAACAAATAGATGGAGATACTAAATATGATGGTGCCCAAATCCGACTAGCCCGAACGCTAAACGCCAAAGACAGAGTAGAGTATATTAACAAGTTGTTTGACAACAACGCCCGACCTAGTGCTGATGGGGGCAAAAAACCGCTTATATCTAAAAGTTTCATTCATAATGGTAAAATTAGTTATTTTATTCAGGGTGGAATACAAGACGGTAAATGAGTCGACTTTCCCCAACATACACGATTCTCGGAGGTAAATTCTGCGCAAATGGTTTCCTTATTTGGCAAGAGTTGGATAAAACAATTTAATCAAGATTACGTTGATATGTGTGTATGAAACAATAATGTTACTATTGATGGGAGAACGCATTCACTAGGCGATATGGAAGATTCTTTTTCTGGAAATATAGCTTTGTATATTAGTGAAAATCAAAATGCGGCTTACAGAGCACCTCACACTTTGGAAGTTATGAATGGTTTTCACAATAGAGCCAAAACGTTCTCCATCGCCAGGGTCGACGATGCGTCTTATGCTGGTTGGTTAGATAGAAAATCTATTGACCAAACGATTAGAAAATCTTTAGATTCATTTGAAAATTTAGAGCTTGACCAAGCACGTTTGGCCAAATATCGTTTAAAAAAACAATATGCAGTGGGGAACTATGTTTTTGGTAAATGAAAACGCGACCGTTACCATAGAAAAGAAGTTGCTTTATCTAGTGTAATGAGAGAAAAATTATCTAAAGGATTTTATGACGTTCAACCAGGGCTCGTTTTTGATACAATTGTGACAGAAAGCAATATTCAATCTGCTTTGTCATCAGTAGCAAACGGTCGTCCTTATAGTAATGCTAGACAAATAAAATCGTTTAAATTAAGTGGTAGAAAATAGCACACCCGAAGTTTCCCGTAATGTACCCCCAAAGTTCCCAAAATTCATTTGGAACATACTGATTATAAACCCACAATTAAATGGAGAAAAAATAAATTAAGTGTGCCTATAGTACCCGAAGTTTACCCCAAACGTCCCACCCCCTAATAGATAAATAAAAAGCCCATTGGGCTCTTAAAATTAGTTTTGAAAAAAAGCAATTAAAGGAGCTTGCAATGAGCAATTTGCATTATAAACATATACAACCATACGAGAAGCAGAAACTTGAGAAACTAATAGGCAATGTACCAACGTTGGAACCAAAGTATGGTACGACAAATCACGGTTGGGGCATAGTTGAGTATAAATTTCTAATTAATATCAACCTATTAGCCACTAGTCTTGGTAGAACTCGTAGATGCATGAAAAGAGAACTATGAAACATAGATTCGTCAGTTATACAAATTATTCATAGGTAAATGCGAACAGGCGGTTTCATCAACAGATTTAGCCATTGAATGAAATAGCCTAAAAAAAGGTAAAAAGTTAAATCGTCAATTAATAGACAAAATAAAAAAATATTTAGTGGCAATACAGTTTTTGATTTAACCACAGGAGATCTTATCAATCTAACACCTCCTTATGTTAAACGAATGAGACGAAATCACGGTTGTACGAAGAAAACAAGAACGACGCATTACATTGCTAAGTATCTGGTCCTTTCCAAAATTATTAACGGTATGAGAGTAATGATGAGTGACTCCACAAAAATCACCGAAATATTATTACCGTTTGACACTTACATTAATTTTTTCTATAGTATCTTTGACAAGATTGTAAGCATAGTTATTAGTGATTCTAACAACAGTCACAACAGCAACAAAGGTTTGAAATTAGCAATTAAGTTGATTAAAGACCCAAAGGGTTGAATATTCCACACAGACCAGGGCGTTGAAACAGTAAATGAATTAGTTGAAGACACACTAAATGCTAATGGTATGGTTAGATCTAATACTGACAAAACAATGAATTCGAAAAAATGAACCGAACCTATTAATGCTAAGTTCGAAAAGGAAGTTATTTACAATCACGTGAAGCATTATGGTGCAAGAGAATGCTGATCATTAACGAATGCTAACTACAATCTTAAGATGTTAATTAAGTGGACAAGAGAATGAGTTTACAAATACAACAACACTCGTAACTTCAAAATGAATGCCACCGTTAAAGCAACCATTGAAAGTAAAGCAAAAGAATATTTACAATTTTACAAAGGATCTACAAAGTTTCAAGCTAACGAATTTATTAATTCCCGAAGTGTAACCTAAACGTCCCACCTAGTTTTGAATGTATTGATTATAAACCTCGTTTGCTGATTGGAACCCTAGAATTGATCTAAAAATACTATTAACTTGTTGTACGGTTGT
>JAITPK010000008.1 GCA_031289475.1 Mycoplasmataceae bacterium
CTATGCTTGGCGCCTCTTTTGATAGTTTTTCCTTATGATTTTTTGTCGTTTATATGTAAAAATCTTGCTTTATACTATTGTTAGATGTTGAAGTTCAATAAGTCTATTTATTAAACATTTTTTGTTTTTTCATTTTCTATAGAGATTAGCACCACGATCTTTGTCAATTTGAATTAATTTAATATTAATTTTGGAAGGGCTACCTTTTATAAACTGATAAATATCATGGTCATCAAATTCAATTTCTCGTGTCGACTCGTAATCGTTAGCATAGTATACTTTTTTGATTCGAGCTCAAGCTATTGCCGCTAGGCACATTGGACAAGGCTGACCGCTTGCATACAGAACGCAATCGGATAAATCAAACCTTTTTAGTTTTGCAGAAGCATTAGAAATGGCGACCATTTCCGCATGCTTCGTGGGGTCATTTGTACCGATCACTTTATTGTAACCCTGGCCAACAATTTTATTTTTGCAAACAATTACAGCACCAAAAGGACCACCGGCATTTTTATTCATAGCAATTTCCCCTAAACGGATTGCTTTTTCCATAAATTTATTCATATTAATCTTTATGTGTAAAATATTTTACACCACTTTCAAATATTTTTTGGTCGTATTCACCAAGCACATTACGATAAAGATTTTTACCAATTCTTTCGCTATGACCCATCTTCCCGAAGATGCGACCGTCAACACTTGTGATGCCTTCAATTGCAGATGTTGACCCATTAGGGTTATATGGCATATTCATCGTTGGTGCATTTTGTAGGTTGACATATTGTGTGGCAATTTGTCCGTTGACTTCCATTTCTTTAATTTGTTGTGGACTAGCGACAAACTGTCCTTCGCCGTGTGAAATGGCTACAAGGCGTACATCGTTGGGTTTTAAAGCTGCTAACCATGGTGATTTGTTGGAAACAACTTTTGTACGCACAATGGCTGATATGTGGTGATGAATTTTATTAAAAGTTAATGTAGGCGCATTTGATGTGATTGGTTGAATGTGACCGTATGGTACTAGCCCTAATTTAATTAGTGCTTGGAAACCGTTACAGATACCAATCATCAACCCATCACGCTTTGTGATTAATTCTTCAACAGCGTTTTTTATTTTTTGATTATTGAATACATTTACAATGAACTTAGCACTACCATCAGGTTCATCTGCTGCACTAAATCCACCAGGTAGCATAATGATGTTGGCGCGTTTAATCGCTTTAGCTAATGTTTCAATTGATTCAAGTAATGTTTTGTTATTTAAATTGCGAATCAAGACTAGTTCTACTTTCGCGCCAGCTCGTTCAAAAGCATATTTAGAATCATATTCACAATTAGTACCAGGGAATACTGGAATAACCACCAATGGCAGAGCCACACGCTTTTTAGATTGAATTGGCTTATTGTTGAAATATGGTTTTAGATAAACATTTTGTGCATCAGATTTTGTTGTGTGCGAAAAGATATCGGATAATTTATTGGAAATTTGTTTTTTAATATCACTAATACTAATGTTTACATTTAATGCTTTGCATGTAATGATTGGATCAGATGTGGTTTTCCCAATAATTTTATAATTGCTACCTTTAAGAAGCAAAGCCACATTGATCCCATCGGGAATCTCTACCAGCATCCCACCATAATTAATTCCAAACAATTCTTGTTCAGTGACATTTTGAAAATTGACACCAACGTTGTTACCGACGGACATTTTACTTAAACCTTCGGCCACACCATAATGTTTCAATGAATAAGCCGAAATAATGTTTGTATTCACAATTGCATGGTGAACGATATCATAATTTGTTTTTAAAGAGTCAAAGTCCAATGTTTGGTCTTCCAAGTATTTTGGTAATACTAATGCAATTGTGGAATTAATTTTTTTAAACTCTGGTGAAATAACTTTATTAGCATCTTGAGTTACAACAGCAAAGGAAATTAATGTTGGTGGAACATTGATATTCTCATATGTTCCTGACATCGAGTCCTTACCACCGATGGCGGCAATTCCCAAAGCTTTTTGTACAGTTAAAGCACCAAGTAATGCGGTGAATGGTTTGCCCCAAGAAGCTTCCTTCTTACCAAGTCTTTCAAAATATTCTTGGAATGATAAATAGATCTTCTTTCATTCACCACCCATTGCGACAATTTTGGTAACGGATTCAATCACACTATAGTAAGCCATGTGAAAAGGACTTCAAGAACCAAGGTACGGATTGAATCCGTAAGCCATTAAGGATGCGGTTTGACTGCTTTCTTTTTTGAATGAAGGAATCAATGCCGCCATACCTTCAGCTGGTGTGGCTTGATTTCTACCACCAAGCGGCATTAAAACAGTATGGGCACCAATGGTGGAGTCAAACCTTTGAATCATTCCGGTCTTAGTACAAACATTAAGATCATTTAACATTGTGTTTCATTGTTCATTAATGTTGGTAGTAGCTACTTTTAAAGGATATGCAGTTGGTGATTCAACTTTGATGTTAGCCAATTGAGTGGCACCATTGGTGTTTAAAAAATCACGAGATAGATTAACAATTAATTGTTTGTTTCAATACATTCTTAAATAGTTAGTATTGGTTACTTTGGCAACAACGGTCGCTTCTAAGTTTTCTTGTTCAGCAAGTAATTTAAATTTATTTACATCGTGATTGCTAACCACAACTGCCATTCGTTCTTGTGATTCACTTAATGCTAGTTCGGTTCCATTCAAACCTAAATATTTTTTAGGAACAGCATCTAAATTAATATCAATACCGGGACAAAGTTCGCCAATCGCTACACTAACACCGCCAGCACCAAAGTCATTACATTTTTTAATTAACTTAGTGGCAATGGGGTTTCTAAATAATCTTTGAATTTTACGCTCGCATATGGGATTACCTTTTTGGACTTCAGCCCCAGATTCAGTGATGGATTTATTGGTGTGTGATTTCGATGAACCGGTAGCACCACCAATACCAT
>JAITPK010000029.1 GCA_031289475.1 Mycoplasmataceae bacterium
AAAATATTGGACGGTTCGTGGCAAATCAAGTTGTTTTTTCCTCTTGGGAAAAATGACCATGCCCTTTGCGGATACCACCATGATCTGTCGTTATTATGACCAACAAATTTTTGGGGTCAATGTTTTCATCTGTCATCTTTTCAATTTTTTCATCAATAATTTTTTTGGCATAGTTGTCACTCATTTTTACCGCCTCCATGTACTCGGCATTGTTTGGACTAAATCCAGTATTGTGTCCAACATCATCACAACAATTCAAAATTACAAAGTTATTATCACTACTGTCTATTTGAGAAATACATTTATTAACGATAGATTCATATGAAGGTGTCGCATCTGGATCTTGATAGAAATCATATTTCTCTGGATTAGGAAAGTCAGTTTTCCAAGTGACATCTCATTTGTATTGCGACGAACAATATGAAGCACTTTCCCCTTCGTCTGCAAGGTTGTACATAATTGTGTGATGCCCAGATTCCAATTGAGTGTCACCGTGATTAGTTGTAACACCATTGATTTTACCCCATTCGCCAGTTAGAAGTGTTGTTCAACCAGGGGATGTACTAGTTTCTTGAGAATCATCATCACCACCACAAAAACCTAATGCTAATTGTTGTTTTTGATATTTAACCAAAGGGGAATTTGTTGAATCTTTATTTAAATCAATATATTTAGCAACAGCATCGGCACGACATCCATCAAAACCAATAAATAAAACCTGATGATCTAATTCTCCATCAATCCAATCTAGCATTACGTTCGCTAATTTGTCTTCACCAATTTCATTATCAGTTTTATTGAAAAATAAACCGGTGTTGTCTAATCAACGATTGTATTGACTACAACCAGTCAACAAGCATGATATTGTTGGAATAATCAATCCAATTGTTCAAAATTTTCCAAGTTTTTTCATTTTTTCTCTTTCCCTTTAAGAATTGTAGATATGACCAAAAACAAGACCTAGCGCTTGCTAGTGTCTTGTTTAAATAGAAAAGTAACGGCTGCTCCGTTGCTCTCTCTTGAAATCGTTACGCTTTGCAACAAATCAACATTACTTTGAAATTTAATATCGTATTTCATGTGAATTATTTTATTACATTTGTGTTAAGATAATAACATTATTAAATGGAGCTAATATGTCATCAGTCAAAATGGGTAAAATGTTATATGAAGGTAAGGCAAAACAACTATTTGCCACCAATAAACCAAATGAAGTCATTGTACATTATAAAGATTCAGCAACAGCTGGTAATGGTGCTAAAAAAGCAGAAATTAATGACAAAGGTGTTTTAAATAACGAAATCGTTTCCATTATCTTCACTATGCTTAATAAAAAGCGTGTTCCTACGCATTTTATTAAGAAGTTGAATAATCGGGACCAGTTATGTAAAAAAGTCAAAATTGTCCCATTAGAAGTGATTGTACGTAATGTTGCCGCTGGTAGTATGGCTAAGCGTTTAGGATTAAAAGAAGGCATGAAGTTACAAAGAGTAGTATTTGAACTTTCATACAAAGACGATGCTCTAGGTGACCCATTAATTAATTGTGACCACGCTATTGCCATTGGGGCAACTAATGAAAAAGATTTAAAGCAAATTCGTGAATATGCTTTAAAGATTAATACTATTCTGATAGATTTCTTTAAAAAGATGGGTATTAAACTAATTGACTTTAAACTAGAGTTTGGTAAAGATAGCACCGGTAAAATTATTTTAGCCGATGAAATTTCCCCAGATACATGCCGTTTATGAGATGCCAAGACAAATGAGAAATTAGACAAAGATGTCTTCCGTCGTGACCTTGGTGATTTAACCGCCACTTATCGTAAATTGCTAAGTCGAGTTAAAAGTAAATAAATAATTGTTGTTGCAAATGAAAAACTAATTTGGTTGGGAATCAATTATTAAAATTGTCTTTAAGTATTGATTAAAAGATTGAGAATATGTGTCGAGATTAATTTTAGTTATCTCGCCTGCATTACTTGGAAAACGTCATCAATAACCTAGCGAACATTTTTGGCCACCAGGAAACGAAATTTCACTTGGATTATTTCAAGAAACAAAAGCTATTGGTTCATGATTTCCTTCTAATGAAAAGTAAACACCGTCGCTAATAAAATTTAAGCGTCCTTCATTTGACATTGTTAAAATATTTGAATCATTTTCATAGTCAATTTGCGCCTCTCAAGGTTTATCTTGAGTAAATAACAAATATTTATTGGATATATCATCGCCAACTTTTAGCTTGCTTCAATCTCAATAATCGTTCTTTGAACAACTAGTTACAGCAAATGAAATATATACCATTAATGCACCACCAATTAGTCCTATTGATAATGTTGTCATTAATTTTATTTTAGTTTTCATATTCATTTTCCATTATTAATACCAAAATTATACTCACGATGACAAAAAAATAAACAAAAATGGAGCGGTTGGCTCCATTTTTTATATATGGCGGAGACGATGAGACTCGAACTCATGCATCGCAGAACGATCTAACACCTTAGCAGGGTGTCCTCTTAACCACTTGAGTACGTCTCCGAGTGAATGTAAATTTTAACACATCAAAGTTATTTTTGACGAATTTGGTTTGTTTTGTTAAATTCTTCAACTTGGGTCACAATATTGGTTTTGCGTAATGTTTTACGATCATTAAACATACCACTACTTGCAAATATCTTGGCAATTTCCGTTGCCAATTTTTCTGGTGATTGACTTAATCGTTTGAATTCATCTAAGTGAACTGCGGTAATGTTACCATTAGTTTCACTAACCACAAACGCAAAGCAATCATATTTTTCACAAATGCCGAATGCAGCACGGTGACGGGCGCCGTATTCGACATTGACAATTTTTTTAGTCATTGGTAGATAACTTGATAACGAAGCAATTCTTCAATTACGAATGATCATTGCGCCATCATGTAATGCTGACTTGTGGTTGTAAAAAATACTAGTAACAAATTCTGGAAAAAAAGCTGAATCAACCTTATTACCAATGTTAATGTATGGCGTTAAACTATCCTTATTCTCAACAACAATTAATGCGCCAACTTTATCAACTGATAGTTTTACTAAAGTACTTGACAAATTATTAAAAAAGTTTAATAAGAATTTGACATCATCATTTTGACTTTTTTTAGTAAAACGTAATCGTGAAAAAAACGTCTTAATTTCTGAACCATAGATAGCAAAAAGAATTTGAACGATGATTAATGCGACCAACAACAAGATAATAATAATAGATAAAGCGATAACGATTTCTAGCATAACTTATATTAATAATTATATGTATTAATTAACCAGCATAATACTTAACTTTAGTTTTGGTAAGTAATTTTCGCATTAATGTTTCGTATTCGTGCTCTTTGGCTATTTGCTTCTTGTACTTTTTGTAAAATACAAAATATGGTTTAATTGTTTTAATAAAATCGATGTTTTTAACAGAAACATTAGTGCAAACAATGTCCACACCTAATTTTTTAAGGTTAAGTACATTAGTAATAACTACATCTTGGTTAGCCTGTAAATAGTCCAAATTCATTAATAATATAACGCTCTTAGAATCAACATTAAATTTAGTTAATTTACTATAAAACATTTGTGAGGAAAAGTTTTCATACATCAAACTTTCAACTGGATAGTTAATCATCAACTTTATTTTATGGCGTTCCATTAGTGAGAATGCTTGAATAGCTTTGGCTGATAAATGTTTCAATAAAATTGGTCTTAAATTAAATGAAACTGATTCCACAATCTTTTTAATATTAAATGCTGCCAGGTTGAACGCGGAGTAAGTCGGTATCACAATAGTTTCTCCGTTATATTCCATTTGGTGGAATTGTACTTTGATGGTTTTAACATCAAAAACAGCACACAATTGTTGGTATTGAAGCATATCTTTGATTCCTGTAAATTCTTTAGCGGGGTTAAAAACATGAACAATGTTGTCATTAACATTTGGTTCATATCAATCAATCAGCATTTCTACATTCTGAATTAATTCATGTGCATCATTGCTATGCACACCATAAATGCCAACCATTAAATTAATTTTGGGCTCAATTTTGACATTGTAGATAGATGTGTTGTATGCTTTTTTACCGAACTGTTGAAATTCATAAACCACGTCATCTTTTGATCTTTCTAAAATGTAATTACCGCTGTAACTAGATTTTAATGTTTTTGTAACTTTGTTGGTGGTTTTAATCATCATGAATAAGAATCCTTCATCGCTTATGAAAAATAATGTGTCATCACTTTTATATTGTTCATAAATAGAATTGGCAATTTTACTTTTTATTGCATTAACTGTACGATCACCAATATTGTATGACGAACTAACAATATTTTTTAAAGAGAAACCTACAATGTATGCATATTGAACATTACGAGTTCTAATAAAATCATTTATTGCATAAAAAGCATAATCCGCCACCACAAAATACTTAAAATCATGAGCTACTTGAATATTCATATTCTGAGCTTTTTTATAAATTTTATTAATGTAAACGAAAGTCAGCCAAGCTATTAAAATAAATATTTGTATTATCCCAGATGTCATTCACATTTCACCAGGAAGGATGGTCGCATCTTTAAAAACTAAAGTTAAAACAAGCACAAGAGCAACTTGTAATAACATAAAACATCCCTGTGCAATAATCGTGCGGATGGTTTGAGATCATTTTCTAAAAATAAAATAACAAAATACCGTACTAATTAGATAAAGTCCGTAACTAATAAATACATAACTCAAAATAATGTTGTTGTCAAACTTTGCAAATGTAAAAATTGGTATGATCAAACAAGTTATACCGCCAAGTGCAAAGTAAGGCCCAACAAACATTACACCAGGCAAAATAATCATTAGCACCATCACAGCATTAATTGGATAAGTGGGAAAAGCCAAGTAAAAAGTCATCAAATATGAAAAACTTAATATGGCACCAAAAAATATGTCAAAAAATATTGCCAGCGGTTTGTATTTTATTAACCATTTATTGTGAAAGGCAGAATTTTTAAAAGAAATACCGACAATAAAAACTAAAATCGCGAATAGCAATGTTATTAAACTGCACAAAAATAAGTTACCAATGTATCCTATATTCATTATGCATTATTATAGTTTTTAATAATGCAATGACTATTAGTCATTTTTTCTATAATTAGTACCATGAACAAAATAAAAGTGTTTCTAACATCAGTGGTCGCTTTAATCATTGCTGGACTAACGGCTGGTTTCGTATTGTTAATTTACTATGATCAAACTGCTTGATCCATTTGATTTGTGTTTGCAAGTGTCATTTTAATCGATGCTTGTTTCGCTATTTACATTATTAATTCTAAAAGACATATGAACACTAAGGCTTGTTGGCTGTTATTAATCGCCATTTTGCCATTAGCAGGTTGTTTCTTTTTTGTAATTTTTGGAACCATGCCCATGAGTCGCAAGGATTGACGCTTAGAAATGCTAAGCAATGCTAAATTTAATAAATATGAAGATTATGCTTATTCCAAAGCTTTCATTAAAGCAAATACTGAATCATCTAATTTATTTAGTTACTCTTATCGCAATGAATTAAAACCAATTTATAAAAACAATCGTGTTGAAGTTTTATCTTCCAACACTAAATCATATAGTGAAATCATCCGTCTCATTAGGAGTGCTGAAAACTTCATTCATATGGAAACTTATATTTTACACGATGGCTTTTTTCTAAGAACAATCATCGCTGAATTGATTTTAAAAGCCAAGAGCGGAGTTAAAGTAAGACTATTGTACGATTGATATGGTGGATGACATAAGTTTAAAATAAGACAAGTTAAAGAGCTTAAAAATGCCGGTGTAGAAGTTGGTATTTTCAATCAGCCTGAATTCAATATGTTTAAATCAGCAACCAATTACCGTTTACATCGTAAAGCAATTATTGTTGATAACAAATATGCTTTTTACGGCGGGAGCAATATTGGTGATGAATACTTATCAATTGATCCAAAAAAATACTATTGGCGAGACCAAAATTTTATTTTTGAAGGAGAAATTGTCAATAGCATCAACATTGTTTTCATTAATGACTGATTAAACTTTACAGATAAATCTGTCAAGGATGAAAATAAGCAAGAGTTATTAAATAGCCTAAATAAATACTTAAAAATTCATAAAGTGACAGGTGTTGGGAATATGCAATTGTGTACCAACACACCAAACTATGAAGAAAAAGGTATTATGAACACTATGGCAACTATGATGTTGAGAGCAAAAAAATCCATCAAACTCATTACACCTTATTTTTTACCAACTGAATTATGTTTATCTGTTTTGAAGATTGCGGCACGTAGTGGCATTGATGTACAAATCATATTACCAGGGAAACGTGATAACAAGAATTTTATTTTAACAATGAATCGTGGTCAATATTCTGAACTATTAAAGGTTTGATGTAAAGTCTATGAATATGATGGTTTTATCCACTCAAAATGTTTGATAGTTGATGATAAGTATGTTTTGACCACCAGCGCCAATTTTGATTTTAGATCTTTCTGAAGCGATTTTGAAGACGGCATTTTAATTGACTCACCAAAATTCTGTAAAGAAATGAGTGAAGCATTCCGCAAAGAGATCGCCAACTCAAAATTAATCACAAAAGAAAATGTGAAACAGTTTAATACTTTTGCCAACAGATTAAGACTTGCATTCTTCAATCTGTATAAACCGTTGTTGTAGAACATCATTATTTTTTCTATAACTCTATCGTAATATAATACTATTCATGAATGTGCAGTTGCTAGCAAATAGTGATGTTAATGAAACAGGGCAAACTGTTTTAATCATCGTTGGATGTATTGCTTTGTTTGTTTTGTTATTTACTTTAGTTTACATGATTATTGCTTTTAGAAAAATCGGCATTGTCGCTAAAAAATTAGACTACTTAGTGGAAGATTTAACATACAAATCAGAAATGTTAACGCCAACTGTAGAAGCATTAGCAAAAATATCTAACTATGTTGACTTATTTGAATCCATCATCAATCAAAACGCTGATGCTTTAATGAATTACATTAACAAAAATAAATCATCGGCAACAAAATTTATTAGCAAGCTTAAAGATATTGCTACAAAGGAAAAATAATTATGGGTGCTGCCAAAAAAATTGCTTTTGCTGCTGTCATTTATGCAGGTTATCAACTTTTAACCAACAAAAAATATGCCGGACTACGTAAGCAAATTCTTAGTGGCTATGAAGAAATGCAACCAACAATTGTGCATACTCTCGATGATATCCACACTTACCTATCTGTTCCAAAGGATGTTAGTGATGAGGCAACGCGCATTAAGATCGACGATGAAATAGCACAACTTAAAGCTAAAATCAAAGCGATTGATAGTGGCAAAGTTGCTGAAAAAACTAATCAAATGATTACAAACGCTCTTGACTCTACAACCAAGTCAATCAACGCCATAAAAAGAAAAAAATAACTATACTTATATTCGCTCAAATAACCTATAAGGTTATTAGTCAAATATGAATGATAAGTTAATAATCAAAGGTGCTAGAGAGAACAACCTTAAGAATATCGATGTCGAGATTCCTAAGAATAAGTTGGTTGTCATTACCGGTTTATCCGGTAGTGGTAAATCTTCGTTAGCTTTTGATACCATTTATGCCGAAGGACAAAGACGATACCTAGAATCGTTATCTTCCTATGCCAGACAATTTTTAGGCGGCAATGAAAAACCTGATGTTGACGTAATTGAAGGGCTTGCGCCATCAATTAGTATTGACCAAAAATCAACTTCTCATAACCCTCGCTCTACCGTTGGTACTGTTACTGAAATTTACGATTATTTAAGAGTTTTGTTCGCTAGGGTCGGTATTCCTTATTGTCCAAATGGTCATGGTCCTATTGAAACTTTAACTACCAAGCAAATCTTAGGCAAGATTACTGAAACATTCCACGATGGCGATCACTTACAAATATTGGCACCATTGGTTTACAAACAAAAAGGCACATTTAAAACTGAATTAGAAAAACTAAGAACAGAAGGTTTTTTAAGAATTCGCATTGACAATAGCAATTATTCATTGGATGAAAAAATTGAGATTGAAAAAAATAAGTTTCATAACATTGATATCATCATTGATCGAATTGTTGCGCATAACGATAGTGAGACACGTTCAAGAATTAATGATGCATTGGAAACGGCTTTGAAATATGGCAACGGTAAGGTAGTCATTATTGATGAAAACAAAGAATCAGTTTATTCACAATCACATGCCTGCAAAGTTTGTGGATTTACTATTCCAGAAATGGAGCCTCGTTTATTTTCATTCAATAACCCGGTTGGTGCTTGTCCTCACTGCAAAGGTTTGGGTTTTACATATGAACCTGATGAAAATAAAATGATTCCCGATAAATCTTTATCAATCAATATGGGTGGAATTGATTATTTTAAAAATACTGTTAACACGACATCAATTGATTGGCAAAGATTTAACATCATGCTTGAACATTACAAGATTGATAAAAACAAACCCCTTGGAAAGTTAACTAAAAAAGAAATTGATCTAATGATGTACGGTTCTGACGATCCTTTAAATATTGAACTACGTTCAAGTGGCGGTAATAGTTATAGTAAATATGATTATGTTGAAGGTGTGATGGAATTAGTAAGGCGTCGTCATCTAGAGACATCATCCGAAATGGCACGTCAATATTATTCCAAATACATGTCTGAAAAAACTTGTGAAGTATGTCACGGTAAAAAACTATCACCAGCAGCACTATCTGTGAAGATTGGTAAAAAAGATATCATTGAAGTAACTGAGTTGTCGATTCGTGAATGTATTGATTTTTTATTGCAACTAGAATTGACAGAACAGCAACAACAAATTGCTAAACTAGCTTTAAAAGAAATTATTGATCG
>JAITPK010000055.1 GCA_031289475.1 Mycoplasmataceae bacterium
ATATAACAACTTATGATGTACAAAGCCAAACTCAGGACAAATTGGTATACGATGCAATATGTCAAGTGCGAATATATAGTTATTATTCTGGAGGGTGACAAGAATGAGAAACAGAAGATGATGCTATTCTTACTGACGACAGCTTAAGTTATGTTGTAAAGGATATAAACCAAGACGGTAGTCAAGATATTTATTTTGAAATTCAGCCGCCAAGTTCATTGGCTTGAGCCAACTTTATGGACAATGAAAATCTTGTAGATGATGTTTATTTTACCTTGCTATCATCGTAATTTCCCATCCCCCATGATGTCTCTTGCCAAAGACTAACCTATCGGTTAGTCTTCAATACATCATGCCTTACAATCGAACCATTCATAGTGGATACACCTGTTTCCATCCCGAACACAGCAGTTAAGCACTATGGAGCCGAAGGTAGCATTAATTTGTCAGAATAGGTCGTGCTTCGCAGAATAATCTCATCCCGCAAGGGGTGGGATTATTCTTTTGTTATTTGAAAAACGGAGAGTTGAAGAACTGTAGAATGGTAAGACTTCACACGATGTCTTACTCAAAATAAAATTCATCAGGTGGATAATTAATTCAAGAGTCCATCTTGTCTTTAGTGAATTTATTTTTACCTATGCTAGTGTAAATTATTAAGAAACCTTTATGTTTTTTACCGTCAAGCAAATGTTCATATTCATTCATAAATAATTCATATTGAATAGTTCCAAATGATATTCAAAACAATTCGCGACCATCAATGCAAATTGAAAAATGATAGAAATTTGTTTTTCGTTCTTTGCCTTCTTTATCAAAAATATTTTTGCCAGTGATTTTATCTGTTAAAGGCTTTGAAGTGGTTAAAGAATATGTCAATTGTAGTTCGACTTCACCATAAAGTAAGTGTTTATTCCCGTCTTTACTGACATCACTTAATGGATTTATTATTTTAATTCTACGAAATTTTATCGAAGTTTTAGAACATTGAACTATTGGTAAAACAGAAGAAACACTTGGCTCAATTTTTTCGTTAGCCACTCCTTTGTAGCTTCTGGACGTTTTGTTTCTAGCTCTTAGTCTAAGTACACTAAGCATTGCCTCTTGCAGTTCTTTTTTTGTTGGGTCTACTTCAATAGCTGTAGTTTTAGTCGCTGATGGTTCGTAACTATATTCACAAGATGAAACATGTTGGAATCTATGATAAGTTGTCAATGACCTTATTGATCTAATTATTCCTAAAGATGGGTCTGGCTTTCTTAATCGAACCTTCGGACTAATTCTTGCTTGGCAATTTATAGTAGAAATAAAATTTGGACAATATAAATCACGCTTAATTGTTTCAAATTCGTCGTTTGGTATTCTCTCCAATTCCTCTACTGAATACATTTTTTTAGTCTTTGTACAATAGACTTTACTAAACTTGTGAATCATAACCTTTCCTATATTTAATTATTTTAACACTAATTTTGCACTTGCATTTTGATTTATTACTCGTATAAAATATTTTGTATATTGTGAGTAAATGCATATGGAAAAGTTCTTCTTACTATGAAGAAAATGTTAATTAACACTAAGGAATGAATATTCTTTTGTAAATACTCGTAAGTGCTAAATATTTCAATTATGCTTGTATGATATATAATATTTAAAGAATAGTGGGTTTATTCATGAATGAAAATTATAAATATTTTAAAGAAAATTTACAACAACTCTTGAAAGAATATTATGGCAAATATCTTGTGATAGTTGATAAAAAAGTGGTTCTAAGTTTTGATACATTTGATTTAGCCTATAAGGGAGCCTTTTCTAAATATAAGGGTACTAATTTTATAATTCAAAAGTGTGTGAACGAGCAAGATAATGTGGCAAATTTTTCAAATCATAATGTTATTTTTGCAAAAAATTAAATATGTCGAGCAATTCTTTTACAAATAAATCGTCAATTATTATTAGGCAATTAAAAAACCTAGTCTATGTTTCACCAAGAGATGAAAGACTAGTTCCAACTGCTGCAAATATTACTCAATGATGAGCATTATGAGATACCGGTGCGACGGGGACAGTTATTTCCCAAAGGGTGGTTGATGCTTTGCATTTACAGGCTATTTCATATCAAAAATGTCAAACACCTAGTGGTGTATATGATGCAGAATGTTACTATATAGATATATGGCTACCTAACAAAGTTGTAATCAAAAAGATTTTAGTTACGAAAGCTCAAGAGTTATTTTGTGGATTTGACATATTAATTGGCATGGACATAATAACTTTTGGTGATTTTGCTGTATCCAATTTTAATAAAAAGACTTCTTTTTCATTTCGTATACCTAGCGAAGCGGAAATTGATTTCAGCAAATAGCACTTAATTCATTTCAGGAATTATAAAATTTGTGACAATTAGTATGTGCAAAATTTGCCCATACTGGATATATTAATCTTCTAATCTTCTATTAATTATTTTCACATTTTCACATACATTTAATGTATGTGTTGGTTATTATGTATATATAATTATCACAATTTTATAACACCAAACAAGGAGCAACATGTTCGATAAAATTAAATCAATTCACGCTTATGAAGTTTTAGACTCAAGAGGGTTTCCAACTGTAGCGTGTGAAGTTACCACTGATAATGGGACTAAAGGTAAAGCAATGGTGCCTTCAGGTGCTAGTACTGGCGAAAGAGAAGCACTAGAATTACGTGATGGCGATAAGAAACGTTACATGGGTAAAGGGGTTTTAAAAGCAGTTGACAATGTTAATAAAATTATTGCACCGAGTTTGTTAAACAAAAATTTTGATGTCATTGAACAAACCAAAATTGATGAAGCGATGATGCATTTAGATGGGACTGAATTTAAAACCCAATTAGGTGCTAATGCCATTTTAGCAGTTTCTTTAGCATGTGCCCAAGCCGCTGCTAATTACAAGAAGAAACCTTTATTTAAATATTTAAGTGAAGATGTTTTGAATAATAAAGGTGTAGAAAGCACTATTTATAAAATGCCTGTACCAATGTTAAATGTTATTAATGGTGGCGCACATGCTGATAACACCATTGACTTCCAAGAATTCATGTTTATGCCAGTGGGAGCAACTAGTTTCCGTCAAGCTTGTCAAATTGCTAGTGAATGTTTTCATGCTTTACAAAAGATTTTAAAAAGCAAGAAACTAGACACTAACAAAGGTGATGAAGGCGGATTTGCACCAGCTTTAAAGAATGCTGAAGAAGCTTTAGATTTAATGGTGGAAGCGATTAAAGCTGCTAACTATCGACCAGGAGTAGATAAAGATGTAGCGATTGCTATGGATACTGCTTGTAGTGAACTTTATGACAATGAGAAAAAAGTTTACGTGTTTAAAAAAGCTATTGAAGCTAACATTCTTTCACAAGCTGAAGGTACAAAAACTACAGTGCAAATGATTGATTATTTAGAATCATTAGTGAAAAAATATCCCATCATTTCCATCGAAGATGGATTAGCTGAAAATGATTGAGATGGTTGAAAACAATTTATGGATCGTATGCACAATAGTATTCAAATCGTGGGCGATGATTTATTTTGTAATAATCCAAGGATTACTAAAGAGGGTATTGAAAAAGGTGTGGCAAATGCCGTTTTAATTAAGTTAAACCAAATCGGAACATTAACAGAAACCATCGAAACTGTTAAAGAAGCACAAGCAGCTGGTTGGTGTGCAGTCGTGAGTCACCGTAGTGGTGAAACTGAAGACACCACCATTGCTGATTTATCAGTAGCTTTAGGTACCGGTCAAATTAAAACTGGTTCGATGTCACGTAGTGAAAGAATTGCTAAATATAATCGCTTAATGGAAATTGAAGATTATTTA
>JAITPK010000007.1 GCA_031289475.1 Mycoplasmataceae bacterium
AAGAAAAAAGCACCAGCGAAGAAATCATGTTCATGTGGTTGTAGCTGTGGCAAGAAAAAAAGATAGTCGAAAGATTATCTTTTTTGTTTACTTTATTTCTATAATTAATTAACAAGGATAAATATGAATAAAAAAACTGATGAATATATTAAATTACTAGCGATTAATCAAAGTAACCATCAAAGATGTATCCGTAATGCGATTAGTTGCGCGTGTTGAATTTTTCTCGCAACAATAATTGCTTTTCTTATTTTTGTTATTGTGTACTTTACTGTGCCATACATACCAATAGACCCACAATTTAATGGCGCGTTAATTTATGTTCTTGTTGTTGGCATTGCAGACATTGTTTGATATTTGATTTTTTTCATTTATGAAATATACAAAATAATCAGATTTAACAAAGCTGCTGACAGAAGAGCTAGTGAGCTTAAAGAAACGGTAGCACTTAAAAATGACAACGGAAAATAAAAATCTAAATATTACTAATTTTAAACAGTTTGAAAAAAAATATCGAACTAATAAAACTCTGATAATCTGGTTTTCGATAATGGTTGGCGTTAGTGGTTATTGTGTTCTTGTCAGCTTGGGGGGTTTCATCAATATTTTTATCTCACCTAGTCCTAATGGTCTAAGTGGCTGAACTTGGTTGATAGTTTTGACAATACTTGCCATTGGCTGATTTGTTACCGTAACAACTTTCTTAGCAATATTTTTAAGTACTAGATTTAAATTACGACATAACTACGCGACTTTTTATACTGTGTTAGTTTCATCTAACAAACTAAAGAAACAATTAACAGCACAAGGTGTTAAACGTAAGCGAGAAGAAGACGAAGCAATGATGTAAAGATAGTCAAAAGATTATCTTTTTTGTTTGTTGATAAAATCAATCACTTGTTCTTTTGGTAAATAGCCATTAAAGAAACTGAGTGTTTTACCATCTTTAAATAAATAAACAGTTGGAATGGAGCGAATGCTAAAAGCCTGTGCAGCATCGCTTGCTTGATCAACATCAATTTTGACAAACTGAATATCACTCATCGTATTAGACAATTCATCAATGATGGGTGACAACATTTTACATGGTCCACATCATGTGGCATAAAAATCAACTAGCGTATAACCATTGCTTGTTATTTCTTTTAAATCTTTTAATGAAACAACTTGTTGAACACTCATTACGACTTTTTAACTTTCTTAGTTGCTTTGCGAGTTGGTTTCTTTTTAGCAAATTTACCAAATGGTTTACGATCGTTGTTTTTAAATTCAACTACTTTGCCATCCTTTCCGACTTTACGTAAGTAACGACATTTAGGGAATCCTGAGCAACCGACAAACGGTTCGCCACGCTTGTTGTGTCTTTCAATTAGATTTTTACCGCAAAGTGGACATTTTTCATCAAGCACAACACGTTTTGGGGAATTTGGGAATTCTGCATAATGACATTGTGGGAATCCTGAACAACCAATAAACTGGACACCTGTTCTCTTAGAACTACGATAGATTAAAGGTTTGCCACATTGTGGACATGGACGACCTACAGGTTCTGGTTCTACTTCACGCATGTTTTCCTGAGCGTTTTTTAATTCTTTATCAAATTTTGGCTTGAAGTCATCGATGATTCATTCTTTCCATTTTTCGTCATTGTTAGCAATATCATCTAAATGTTCTTCCATTTTTTTAGTAAATTCTTGATCTACAACTTCAGGAAAATATTGACCCAGGCCCTCAATTACGGTATTGCCGATTGGTAACATCATGTAAGCACGGTTTTCTAATTTAGCATAACCACGTTCGATTGCCATATTAGCCATTGATCGATAAGTTGATGGACGACCTACACCAGCTTCATCCAAAGCTTTAATTAAACTTGCTTGGTTAAATCTTGGTGGTGGCATAGATGTATGTTCTTTGAATTCAATTGATTTGGATTTCATGTTTTGACCGACACGAAGTTTACTCACTTGAATATCATATTCCGTATCAACATCTTCGTAGTGTTGATAAATCTTACGATAACCGTCAAACATTAGACGACGGTTATATGTATAAAACTTATTGCCTTCATTTTGTAAACGTACAATTGTTGTTTCATAACGAGCTGGAGTCATAAAAGCTGCCATAGTACGAATTCAAATTAATTTGTAAAGAGCATATTCTTCTCGTGAGATTAATGATTTCAGTGAGTCTGGAGTTACAAATGGATCAATAATACGAATTGCCTCATGAGCATCTTGTACATTACCTTCTTCTTTTTTAGCTGAACCACCAAAATGACGCATTTGATAATATTTTTCACCATATTTTTTCAAAATATATTCTTTTGCCATTGTTGAAAATGTTTCAGAAATGCGTACACTATCAGTACGAGGATAAGAAATTAAAGCAGTGTGTTCACCTTTAATCTTAATACCTTCATATAAATGTTGGGCAGTCATGGTAACACGACCAACATTTCAGCCTAATTTATTAATAGCATCTTGTTGTAGCGTGGATGTTTTATACGGTTCTCTAGGATTGCTATTTTTTTCTGTTGGATCATCAATCGCATAAATTTTGAATGTTTTATCTAACTTATCAACAACAATCTTAGCACTTGCTTCATCAACAAAGTCAACACCGCTACCTTCATCACCTTCGGCTTTTACAAGTTGCACTTGTTTTTTTAATGATGCGCTAAGCTCACGAAGAATTAATTTAGCATCATTCTCTAATACAGCATCTACCGTTCATCATTTGCGTTCTTTAAATCTCTCAATTTCTTTTTCGCGATCATAAATAAATTTAAGCGCCACAGTTTGCACACGGCCAGCTGATGTTGCTCGAAGTTTTTGTCGAACAAGTTTGGATAAACTATAACCAACCAAACGATCTAAGATACGTCTGGCGAATTGCGATTGTACTCAACGAATATCAATTTGTCTTGGAGCTTCTAAAGCTTTTAAAATAGCAGGCTTGGTAATTTCATTAAAGGTAATTCGGTAGCACTTCGCTTTGTCTTTATCACTAAGAACTTCATAAACATGTCAAGCAATAGCTTCACCTTCTCGATCCGGGTCAGTTGCTAGATATATTTTTTCGGCTTTACTAGCCGCTTCTTTAATTTCATTAATTATTTCTTGTTTAGACTTTTCACCACGAATACCGCGTTTTTTACCAGAAGGAACGATTCATTTTGGTTCTAATGTCTTTTCATCAAAACCCATGCCTCTTGTTGATAAATCACGAATGTGACCAATCGTCGCCATTATTTTGAAGTCTTCACCTTTTAGATATTTGCCAATTGTTTCAACCTTGTTGGGTGACTCAATGATTAATAGATTCTTGCTCATAGATTGTATATATTATAGTAAACAACAACTTTAACTTGAGTTTTACATTTGCAAAACTATAGTTTTGTATGAGCATTTGTTAACGGGAAGTCTTTGGAATTACAATTTTTCGGATTGTAATCTAAGATACTTTCAATTGTATTAAACCTTTTACCATGCATACCAAGGTGCGTT
>JAITPK010000043.1 GCA_031289475.1 Mycoplasmataceae bacterium
TTGATTTAATATTTAAGCATTTAGGTGCTGTAGATAACAAATTTAATATTTTATTCGAGCATCTAAATATTAAAGATACTAGTCAGAAATCGGCAAATAAATAATTAAAGCTAAAATTACTTGTGTAAATACTTACACAGGTTTTTATTTGTCTATCAAATTCCAATTATTTAATGGTGTTAACTAATAATACATATAATCATTCAATGAAATTTGATACTTTAAAGATTAGCCCTTTGATTCAAAAAGGGGTTGTTGAATCTGGATACAGCGAAATGACTGACATTCAAGAAACACTAATTCCAGCTTTGCTTGAAAATCGTGATGCGATTGGTCAAGCACCGACTGGAACTGGCAAAACTTGTGCTTTTGTGTTACCAACATTGGAGAGATTAGACACTCGTTCTCACGATATTCAAACATTAGTGTTAGCACCAACCCGTGAATTAGCAATGCAAATTATTGAGGAATACCGTCGTCTTGGTCAATTCATTCCTAATTTTAAAGCTTTAGCCATCTATGGCGGACAAGACATTAAGAAACAATTACGATTCTTAACAACCTACTACCCCCAAGTTATTGTTGCGACACCCGGAAGAATGCTTGATCATTTAAAACGTAAAAGTGTTAACCTGTCAAAGGTTAAGCAAATTGTTTTGGATGAAGCTGACGAAATGTTGAACATGGGTTTTCTACGTGACATTGATCGTATTTTTCAATACACTAATAAAGAACATCAAACCATTTTATTGTCAGCAACGATGCCAAAAGAGATTGTAGAAATATCACGCAAATATCAAACTAATCCACTTTCATTTAAAGCTACATTGGCCGAAAAAGATATTCCCGCCATTGCTCAACATTACATTCACGTTAATGATCGTGATAAGGTTGAAGTAATTAAAAAATTAATTAATGATAAGCATTTCTTTTTAGTTTTAATCTTTACCAACACCAAACATAAAGCCAAATGATTGGTAAAACAATTACGGTCTAATAAATTCAATGCTGATGCTATTCACGGTGATCTAAAACAAAATGCTCGTGACCGAGTGATGCGAATGTTCCGAGAAGGTAAATTACAAATCTTAATTGCGACTGATATTGCCGCTCGTGGTATTGATGTTAAAGGTGTTGATGCTGTAATTAACTATGATGTACCTAAAAATATGGATTATTACATTCATCGAATTGGCCGAACGGCAAGAGCCCAAATGACTGGTAGTGCTTACACTTTAATATCTTCAGATATCCACGGTAACATTCGCGACATTGAACGAGTGACTAAAGATAAGCTAAATGAACACAAGGTCGAGGGTTATGTCAAATCTGAAGAAAAGTCAGATTATTCAGACCGACCAAGATACGAACACCGTGACCGCAAAGACTTTAGTCGTGGTAGAGACAACAAACGATTTGATCGTGGTGAACGTAAGTTTAGTCGTAATGATAATGATACACCACGTCCAGTTCACAATAAAACTCCTGGTACTACTAGAATGTTTATTACTGTTGGTACTATGGACAATGTCGATAACCACTCTTTAAAAGATTTCTTAGTAAAAGACGTTGGTGTCTCCGCTAGCGATATTACTGATGTTTACACTAAAGATCGTTTCAGCTTTGTTGAAGTTAAAGATGAAATTACTGAAAAGATCTTAAATGTCAAATCAGTTAACGGTCGCAATGTTCATGTTAGTGTCGCTAAAGAACGTGGCAGTGGTGGGGATAGTAGAGGCAATGATCGTGGTCGAAGACCACAAGGTAACTTTAGACGTGGTGGTGGCAACTTTCGTGGTGATCGTAAACCATTTCACAGCGGTGGAGAACGTAAATCATTCCGTGGTGGTGGCGAACACAAAACATTTCACGGTTTTGGTCAAAACAGTGATCGACCAGCTCGTGATGGACAACATCGCGACTATAAAAGTCGTAAATTTAAGAAATAGATAAAAAGAATCAATTTGTTTATTTATTAAACAAATTGATTCTTTTTTAGAATCTTCATAGATTAAATATTACTGATTGTATAGCGAACTAATTTTTGGCTTCTCAAAAATCTTGGCTAGACTTCATTCATGTTGGCGAGCCAGATGCTGGAACCATTTTATTTTCCAAAAGGTTGTTAGCTTTAGATATGTCATTATTAATAATGACTTTCCCAGAAGTATTACAACCGTAGAATGCGAAATCACCAATAGTAAAATTAGAGTTAATAACTTGATTATCGGCAAATTTATAAGATTGAATTCCCGCACAATTTTGAAAAGCACCGGCGCCAATGGCATTAATTGACTGATCGTTTAACAAAGGCATTTGAGTCAAATCTATTGCTGTAATCCCGGCACAACCGTAAAAAGCTTGAGATCCGATGGTGGTAGTTGACGGATTAGTCGGGGTGAAGGAACCATAAGCTAGACAACCACAATTTTCGTTAACCAAGGCATTGGTCGTATAATTCGGAGTGTACGAATCTTTCACAGCGAAAACATGCATATCACCTCAGCTAGGTAATTCACATTTCTCAATCCCGTTCCCTTCTTTAATATTTTTTAATGCACAATCCCAAAATGCGTATTGACCAATAGTTGTAATTGCTGCTTTATTTTGTGAAAAATCTACGTTAGTAATTCCTCCGCAACCATAGAAAGCGCCTGAAAAAATAGAGGTTTTTGATTCAGTTGGTGCAAATGTACCGTAAGCAAGACACCCACAGCCATCTGCGTATAGGCATCTAGATGTATAGTCGGGAGTGCTATAAATATTTGCTAACCCATAGACATGAACATTTCCCCAACCAGTGGTGTTTAATGGCTGAATGTTGCCGCCACTTTTTATAGTGCTTAATGTACAACCATTGAAGGCATAGGATCCGATAAAATTTATAGCCAAATCATCAGACTTTGAAAAATCTAACGAAGTGATCCCCGCACAACCAGAAAATGCTTGCTGACCGATTGTTGTGAATTTTTCAGATAAGTTAAAAGTTATTTGAATTGGTTTGGTAGTATCACGGAAGGATGCACTACCAAAAAAAGCACGATCACCGATTGAGTAAATCCTGCTCGGAATAATGAGTTCTTTATAATGATGACTAAAAAATGCTAAATCACGTTCGCCCATTTGCACACCATCTTTTCAACCTGTTAATGTTTTTTTGTCATCAATATTGAAGTATTTCTCATCACCGTTTGTCTTAATAGTGTAAGATGTGCAATTACAACAATATGTAAGCGGTAAAGCAATTGCACACGCTATGCCACCTAATAAAACCAGACTTCCTATTACAATTAATGCTGTTTTCCCTTTCTTTTTCTTATTGTCATCTTTATATTGAATTCTTTTCTTTGTTTCTCGACTAGTGCCCATATTTTCTCCCCATGGTGTAAATTAAAAAAATTATACCCCCCCCTCAAAGGAAAATTTTCAACTATTTTTACTTTCTAGATCAAATATACTGTATTACAAATGAGATCTATTAAAATTTAATTTGTTAATAAGCAGATCAGTTTGAATTTAAACCGCTATCTATCATATCTTGTAAAATGTCACCAAGCGCTCCACTAGAATCGTTATCTGCACCATAAATTGAACCATTTGCAGCACTATTGGCAAATGCATTATCACCAATACCAAAATTACTAGTTGTTTGATTTGTAGCAAATATATAACTTGTTATCGAATCGCAATTTTGAAAAGCTTTAGTGGCAATGGCATTACCACTACTATTAGTCAAAACCCCATTAAATTCTACTCGCGTTAGAGATCTGCAATCAATGAAAGCATTCTCGGGAACGATTGTGATGCCTGATGGCAATATTAAGTCTGTATTTCAAGACTTACAATTTCCAAAAGCGGACTTGCCGATGGAAGTAAGTGCTGAAGGAATATTAGCAGTAATTACATCTTCACATTCAGAGAAAGCACCTTCACCAATGGTGGTGATAGAATTTGGCATTTCAATAGAAGTAATTTCACGGCCAAAGAAAGCAAATGATTGAATCGCAACAACATTAACACCTTCGTGCTTTTCAGGAATTTGGAGGATTGAGCCTCATTTTGTATCATAGTTACTATTTAAGAAGCCAAGAACAGTGGTATTGTCTCCGGAAAATTCTAAATGTGATACATCAATTATCCCCCCCGTATTATCAGCGCCTCCACAACTTGTAGAAATGAATGGAATAGTAGTCATTAATCCTCCACTAACCATTACAAGTGATAAAGTTCCAATTAATTTAGTTTTTTTCATATTTTTCTCCAATATATATTCAAAGATTATACAATCTTTTACTACTAATGTCTTGCGAAAATTTTATCAATTTTAATAAATATGTATAATCTATACATATTTTATTTTGGAGTAAATGAACATGGCAATTAAAATTGCAATTAATGGATTTGGTAGAATCGGTAGATTAGTTTTCCGAGAATTAATCAATAAGAAAGAAGTGCAAGTTGTTGGTATCAACGACTTAACTAGTGCAGAAACACTTGCACATTTATTAAAGTATGACTCAGCACATGGCAAAATCAATGCGGATGTAAGTTCAGTTAGTAATACATTAAAGGTTAATGGAAAATCAATTCCCATTTTTGCTGAAAAAGATCCAGCTACTTTGCCATGAGGTAAATTGGGTGTGGACATTGTTATAGAATCAACCGGTAGATTTGTCGATAAAGACGGTGCTAGTAAGCATATTACTGCTGGTGCTAAAAGAGTTATTATCTCTGCACCTGCTAAAGGTGAAGGTATCCCTACCATTGTTTACAATGTTAACCACAAAATCTTAAGAAAATCCGATCGTGTTATCTCAGGGGCTTCCTGCACTACTAATGCATTAGCACCTATGGCTGATGTCCTTGAAAAGAAATTTGGCATCGTCAAAGGAATGATGACTACCATTCATGCTTATACTGCTGACCAAAGATTACAAGATGCTCCACATAGCGATTTGCGTCGTGCTCGTGCTGCTGCTGTGTCTATGGTACCAACTACAACTGGTGCTGCTAAAGCTATTGGTCTAGTTATTCCATCATTAAAAGGTAAATTACATGGACTAGCAGTTCGTGTACCAACCATTACTGGCTCAGTCGTTGATTTAGTTTGTGAATTTAAGAAATCGCCAACTGTTGATGAAATCAACAAAGCAATGAAAGCCGCTGAAAGCGAAACCTTGGGTTACAACGGTGATGAAATCGTTTCTTGTGACATCATTGGTGAATCACATGGTTCAATCTTTGACCCTAAATTAACCATGATGATGGATGTTGATGGTAAGAAACTATATAAAGTATTTGCTTGATACGACAATGAGTCATCATATGTTGCACAATTAGTTAGAACCACTATTTACTTCGGAAAATTAAAATAAGCCTATGCAAGATATTCTAAATAAAAAAACACTTAACGATGTTAGTCTAAATAACGCTAGAGTCATTGTCCGAGTTGATTTTAACGTGCCAATTAAAGACGGTCATGTTGTTGATAGCAAAAGAATTACCGCGGCTACACAAACAATCCAACATTTACTTGAATGTAAATGTAAAATTATTTTGTTAAGCCATTTGTCGAGAATTAAATCACTGGAAGATATCACATCTGGTAAAAAATCATTAAAACCAGTCGCCGATATTTTACAAGATTTATTTCCAGAGGTCGTCGTAAAATTTTGTCCAGAAAGTCGTGGACAAGTTGTTATTGATGCTGTTGAACAATTAAAAGAACGAGAGATCTTATTACTAGAAAACACTAGATATAACGATGTCAATGAAAAAGGTGAAGTTGTTAAACTTGAATCGAAATGTGATGATGAATTAGGCAAAGAATGAGCATCACTTGCTTCCATTTTTGTTAATGATGCTTTTGGAACAGCGCACCGTAGACATGCATCTAATGTCGGTATTGCTAAACATATCCCAATTTCGTGTATTGGATTTCTAATCCAACGAGAAATTGAAAATCTTTCTAAAATTACACATAATCCTCACCGCCCAGTGGTGGCTATTTTAGGTGGAGCAAAAATTAGCGATAAATTAAAGGTCATTGATAATTTACTAGCCCTTGCTGACAAAGTGTTAATTTGTGGTGGCATGGCTTATACTTTCTTAAAATCACAAGGTGTAGACATTGGTGCTTCTTTAGTGGAAGAAGAAATGGTTGATGAAGCTAAGAAAATATTAAGTAAAGCCAAGGATAAAATTATTTTATCTCAAGACTTTAAATGTACAACTGAGTTTGCAGACATGATTCCAACATATCGTACAGTTGAACAAGGATTAAACGGTGTTATGGGATTAGACATTGGCGAAAAAACAATTAGTGCTTTTAAAGAAGCATTAGCTGGAGCAGGTACAGTTTTTTGAAATGGTCCTGCCGGTGTATTTGAATTTAAAAATTTCCAACAAGGTACAAAAGATATTTGTCAAATTTTAAAAGACTTAACACATAATGGTGCCTTTACATTAATCGGTGGTGGCGACTCTGCTTCGGCAGCCGTTGCGTTAGGATTTAAAGAATCTAATTTTAGTTTTATTTCAACAGGTGGTGGGGCTTCTTTAGAATTTATTGAAGGTTCACCATTACCTGGAATTGAAATAATTCAAAATAAATAGTTATTGTTATACAATAATTCAAGTAACAGCATATGTCCAAAAAAAACATACAGCACTTTGGTGAAGTTAGTCACGCAAAGATCAAACAAAAAGGTGGCTTTCAAGAAATAATTGCAAAGCTATCGCGTGGTTTAATGTTGCCGATTGCGATGTTGCCAATCGCCGGTCTATTTTTAGGAATTGGTTCCACAATCGTTAACACTGCTGGTGATAACAATGCATTAAAAATATTTGGTAGTGTGTTGCAAGTTCCCGGGGGTGCAATATTTTCTGCTTTACCTTGTTTATTCGCTATTGCCATTGCCATTTCCTTTACCAAAGATTCGGGGACGGCGGGGCTGAGTGCTTTTGTTGGTTGATTAATTTTTAACTCCATTCAAGTCGCTTTTATTGTTAATCCTACAGATACAGATATGTATTATCATTTCTTGTGATACAAATTTGATCCACAAATGTTTAGTAGTATTTTTACAACGAATGTGGGTATCCCTTCATTGCAAACCAGCGTCTTTGGCGGAATTGTTGTCGGCATCGTCGTTGCAGTTTTGTACAACAAATTTAGAAATATTCAGTTGCCAACTATTATTGGTTTTTTTAGTGGTGTTAGGTTTATTCCTATTATTACTTTTATATCAATGTTAGTTGTTGGAGTTCTATTTTCGATGGTCTGGCCCTTAATTGGTATGGGTATTTATAAATTCGGCAGCCTTCTTGGTGGCACGCCATATGGATTTAATTCATTTGTATTTGGTTTCTTTGAACGAGCATTGGTTCCGTTTGGATTACATCATGCCTTTTATGCACCACTTTGATATACAGCAGCTGGTGGACAATTCATTCTTGATTCTAATGTTATTTACAATGGCCACTTTTATGATGTTAAATGAATCGATTTATTACAACAACAATATGGAGCCAATAAAGACTTTGGTTCTACCACTGGAGATCAGAATCTTTGAATGTTTGTCAGCAATTATTTATGTGGTTTGCGTAATTTACCAGAAGGTTGTCCACAAATAACTCTATATAACTACCATGAATTTTGAAATCCCAATGGTGATGTTAGTGGTAATCCTGGTCAATACATGCAAGGTAAATATCCATTCATGATGTTTGGTTTACCAATAGCGGCAGTCGCTATGATATTAGTCGTCCCAAAAGGTAGTGAAAATCGTAAGCAAGCGTTTGCCATTATCGGTTCATCAGCTATTACCTCTTTCTTAACAGGTATTACTGAACCACTAGAATTTACATTCCTATTCTTAGCGCCATGATTATTTTGAGGCATTCACGCTCCACTTGCAGGAATTTCGTTCTGATTAATGAATGTCCTGGGTGCCCACATGGGAATGACATTTAGTGGTGGTGCTTTAGACTTCATCGTTTACGGTATCTTACCAGATGCGACAGGCCATGTCGCTAATTGTTATTGAGCAATTGTTGTTGGTGCTGCATTAATGCCAATTTATTACTTACTATTTCGGACCTTGATTGTCCGGTTTGACGTTAAAACACCGGGTCGAGATACAGCAGTTAAGTTATTTACTAAAGCTGATTATAAAGCTGCTAAAGGTAGTGCATTATCCACCGCTCCAACTGTTGGTGAAGTATCCAAAACGCAAAGTTCAAGTACTGTAGTAAGTCACAAAGGTAAATATGAAGAATTGGCTGACAAAGTAATCATTGCTTATGGTGGTCCTACAAACATTAAGAACGTGGATGCTTGTATTACCAAATTACGTGTGCAAGTCGCAGACCAAAGTAAAGTGAGCCGTGATGAACTAATGAAGCTTGGAGCACGTGGCGTTATTAAACCTAGTCCGCAATCTGTGTATGCAGTTTTTGGTAACGAGGCTGATATTATTAAAAATAAAATGAATGAAATATTATT
>JAITPK010000057.1 GCA_031289475.1 Mycoplasmataceae bacterium
GAAATACATAGGTGTTTTGTTAAAGAAGCGATGTTGATAATGTGAGCTTCTTTTTCTTTTCCTTTCAAAATGTGGTTTTTAATTATCACACAAGTCCGAAAAGTCACTTTAAAAAACAATGAAAAAACAAAAAAAATAAAGTTATGTATTAATGTTTATAATCAAACATCATGAAAGTAGCAATATTTTTTGGCAGCAAGTCCGATATCGAAGTTATGCGTGGTGCAGCAAGCGCCTTGAAGGAATTTGGTGTTGATTATGAATCATTTATCTTATCAGCACACCGTGTTCCAGAAAAATTATCGATCACATTAAAGAATGTTCAAAACAAGGGCTGTGAAATTATTATTGCCGGTGCTGGGTTAGCCGCACACTTACCTGGTGTGATTGCTAGTCAAACCATTTTACCTGTAATTGGTGTACCAATTAAATCCGAAGTTGGTGGACTAGATGCTTTGCTTTCAATTGTGCAAATGCCTAAATCGATTCCAGTAGCCACTGTTGGTATCAACAATAGTTACAATGCCGGAATGCTAGCAATTGAAATGCTGGCTTTAAAATATCCGAAAATAAATGCAAAACTAATTAAGTGACGCCACGATATGAAAGAAAAATTTTTAAGTGACAATAGCAAAGGTGCTAAGTTATAAATTTTAGTTTCGTCTTGTTTTAATACACAAATTCCGATAATATTCCAGAAAAATCGATTAACCTTTAAAAATTAAAAAAATCACAGCTCAAATTTAACCTATGTATGTAATGCATAGGTTATTTTTATTTTTTGAAAATAAATGAGACAAAAAATAATTTTCGGTCAATTAGCATTGTGGAGGTACAATATGCAAAAATACAAAGTTGTGGCAACTTTCATATCCAAAGATACAATCATTAAAGATGTTGAAGCGGCCAACAAAACATTAGCTATCGGTTTAGTCGCATCTGACATATCTAAAAAAGATTGACATCTACAAAGAGAAGTTAAGATGATGCAAAATTATCTAAATAAAATTATTTTTCTGTCGTTCCAATATTTTTTTACGAATTTCACGACCAATTTCAGGGGGACAACCAATGTTTTCGACAGATTTTCTATCAAACCATTCACCTCATTCTTCTCATGTGTTTGGTGTTTTGGTTTTATTGTTTTTCATATTTATATTATAAATACGATCATCTTGATAAACAATAAAATTCTTTGAAATCTAAAAATTTTTTAACGAAATAATAATTTCCATTATTCATTAAGCATCATTCTTATTTAACTTGTTAAATACTTTATAATATTGCTCGTTATGTTAAAGTGAACAAACGAATCAGATAAACTAAAAGAAGCCTGCGGTGTATTTGGAATCTTTTCTAAAAAGCCGATTCAAATCCCTTCTTTAATCTACTACGGATTATTTTCACTACAACACCGTGGTCAAGAAGGTACTGGTATCGTTGTTAGCAACTTTAAAACTGTTGATCAATATAAAGATGTTGGCTCAGTCGGTGAAGTGTTTAACAAGCATGTCATCGATGACCTTAATAAAATTAAACCATGTTTAGGAATTGGTCACGTACGTTATTCGACTGCTGGTAGTAAAGGCGTGGAAAATGTTCAACCATTATTAACCAACACCCGCATTGGTCCAATCGCGATTGCTCACAATGGTAATTTAATCAACGCTAATGAAATTCGTGACCGATTAGAAAAACAAGGTTCTAATTTTTATACATCTGTAGATAGTGAATCCATTATTAAATTAATTTCTAAGCACCTTGCTCATAATGATTTAGTTAACTCTGTTAAGAAATCAATTGAAGCAATTAAAGGTGCATTTAGTTTAGTGATTTTAACTAAAGATAAACTCATTGGTTTACGTGATCCTTTTGGCATCCGTCCATTATGTTTAGGAAAATTACCAAATGGTGGCTATGTGCTTTCATCAGAGTCGTGTGCTTTAGATGTTGTAGGTGCCGAATTTGTCCGTGATCTTAAAAAAGGCGAAATGGTAGTGATTAGCAAAAGTGGTATTAAATCTGTTATTTATGCTAAAAACCAAAATCAACGTACCTGCATCTTTGAATATGTTTATTTTGCACGTCCTGATACCACCATTGATGGAATTAATTGCTACCTTTCAAGAATTGAACAAGGTAAACAGTTATATAAAGAACACCCATTGAAAGCTGACATGGTCATTTGTGCCCCAGATTCTGGGGTACACGCCGCCACCGGGTATGCTCAAGCTAGCGGTATCCCTTATGGCGTTGGTTTAATTAAAAACCGGTATATTGCCAGAACATTCATTAAACCAACCCAAGAGTTACGGGAGAAATCGGTTTATATAAAATTAAACCCTTTAAAAGTTAATGTTAAAGGCAAAGACATTATTTTAATTGATGACTCAGTGGTAAGAGGCACAACCTCTTATTACTTAGTCAAAGCCTTAAAGAATGCTGGAGCTAAGAAAATATTTTTGTTATCAGCAAGTCCAATGATTAAATGACCTTGCTTCTTGGGAATTGATACACCAGATCGTAACCAATTAATGGCAGCCCATAATACTTTAAAACAAATGCAGCAAAAAATTACTTGTGATTATTTAGGATTTTTGAGTTTAGCAGGTCTCATTAAAACTTGTGGAGGGAAGAATAATTTTTGTACCGGATGTTTCGATGGTAATTATCCCATCAAACCTTCAAAGGAGTAATATATGAATCAAAAATCAACACTACCACTAGAAGCAGTTAGTTATTTACAAAAAATGGCTAATGGTAATCCAAGGTTAGTTCCAGAGGTATCTCAATATTTCTACGAACTTCGTGATCAATTTGATCAAAAGAAAATAAATGAAGTGGAATATCTCAACCAGATTCGCGAATATATCGATATCCCAAGATAAAAATAAAAACAAGGTAAAACCTTGTTTTTATTTGAACTATAAATAGTTGTAAGTGTGCAACGGATGTTAATTTAATCTAATGGTATTGCAGAAATAATTGCATCTAATCATTCTTTAGCAATTGGACCACAGTGATCGCTTTCTACATAATCTAATAAAGCTTGTTTATAAATACCATTAAACGTTGCTTTACTACCAGCAATACCTGCACTACCAATTACTAGAATCGTAAAATCAGGTGATGGATTCTTATTAGAAATTGATGTCAGTGTTAGATTGTCACCTGGTAAATTTTCATTCCCTGTTTTGACAAAGTTACCAGTAAAAGTTACACCATTCCAA
>JAITPK010000069.1 GCA_031289475.1 Mycoplasmataceae bacterium
TTTGGTGGTTAAATTGTTTTGGCGCGCTCGAAGAGATTCGAACTCCTGACCACAGGCTTAGAAGGCATGTGCTCTATCCAACTGAGCTACGAGCGCAATGAATGTTAATTATACTTAAAACGAAATATATAATAAGTGAATTATGGACTTCGGCAAGAAATCAATTGAATTACATCGTAAATGAAAAGGTAAAATCGAAATTAAACCCAAAGCCAAGGTAAATACCATGACTGATTTGGCGTTAGCTTATACACCGGGAGTGGCTGCCCCTTGTAGTCTAATTGCCAAAGATCCTCAAGAAAGTTTTAATTTAACAGGACGTGGTAATTTGGTCGCTGTAATCACTGACGGATCAGCAGTTTTAGGCTTAGGAAATATTGGACCAGCTGCTGGTATGCCGGTGATGGAAGGAAAATGTGTTTTGTTCAAAGCGTTTGCTAACGTTGATGCTTTCCCTTTATGCCTTAATACACAAAATGTCGATGAGATTGTAAGCATTGTTAAAGCATTAGAACCATCATTCGGCGGAATCAATCTAGAAGATATCGGTTCGCCAAGATGTTTTGAAGTTGAGAAAAGATTAAAACAAGAACTATCTATCCCAGTAATGCATGACGACCAACATGGTACCGCCATTGTGGTATGTGCAGCATTAACTAACGCAGTTAAAGTTGTTAAAAAACAAATAGGTAAATTAAAAATTGTTATTAATGGCGCTGGAGCTGCAGGGATTGCGATTGCTCGTTTATTGTTATTAATGAACTTTGGCAATGTGGTGATGGTAGATCGAGTTGGTATTTTAAATAAAAATAATAAATCATTACCGTCTCATCATATGAGTATTGCGCAAATTACTAATAAGAATAATGAAACAGGTAACTTAGCTGATGCTTTAAGAAATGCCGATGTTTTTATCGGTGTGTCTGCTGGTAACATTGTTTCTTTGGAAATGGCACAATCAATGCATAAAGATGGTATTGTTTTTGCGATGGCTAATCCTGTCCCTGAAATCTTGCCAGAAATTGCTAAAAAAGCCGGTATTAAAGTAATGGGAACCGGCAGAAGTGATTTTCCTAATCAAATTAATAATGCGCTAGTTTTCCCTGGAATGTTTCGTGGCACATTAGATGCGAAAGCAAAACAAATTACTGAGAAAATGAAAATTGCTGCAGTAGAAGCTATCGCTAAACTAATTAAACCAAATGAATTAAAACCAACATATGTCATTCCATCAGTTTTAGATAAACGTGTTGTCCCAGCGATTGCTAAAGCTGTCGCTAAAGCTAGCAAATATTAGATATCGGATGGATCGTTGCCAATTCCAAACATTCAGTAGTCAACAAATTTCGTAATATATTCTCGCGCTCCGCCATCAATATCGATTGGCAAACCATATGTGTCACCTGTAGGTCCAAAATTCATTATTTGTCCACTATATGGTTGTGCATCAGTGTTAGCATATGGTTGTCAATCAGATTTACCAGCAAGATTCGGATTACCATTTTTAATAAAATTACCCCACATTGTGTGCATCTTGGTAGCTTCATCCAATTCTTTTTGAGGTGTGTCTTGATCAATTCATAAACTATCAATGCAATTAAATGCATAAGGTAGTTCGGATGCATGCACACTTGGTATACCAAGTGAAGCGAATGGACCGTTTTGTGGATTGTCAACATCGCCTCACCAGTTAAAGTTGTAACCATAAATTTTGCTATTAGGATTTCGTTTCGCAATAGCATTAGGTATTTTATTAGCTACGGATGTCCCAAAAACTGAGGAGCTAATTAACTGTTGCAACTGTCAAGTGTAACTAAGGCTTGGATAATGTTCTGCCATATACAATTGAAATTCACTCGAGGCAGATCCCACAACGGGACTTTTTATGCTTGAGCGATTATCAATGTTATTATCAATGTATCAATCAAGATCACCAATAGCGGCTTCTTGACCGAACAATCATCCTTCGGCCGAATTGTAACCAAACAGTATATCAACATCGTTGATTTGGTTAGATCCGTTGGCAAGATAATTATAAATTGACTTACTACCTGAAGGTCTTCAAGAATCAGTCATTGAAGTCATCGCAGGTAACATGGCACCATCCAAGATTGGTAAAAGTCCTAATTCCGATAATATGGGGTGTTGTAAATCAAACAATTCAAGACATAATGAATATCATTGTGTGGTTTTTAAATAGGCAACTCGTTGTGCGTCTGTGCTCGTTTGAAAGTTTTCCATGCCACAAAATTCGGCAACTTCTTTAGCCACCTGATAGGCCGATTCAGCTGAGTCTGGGTCATTTTCATTGCCTTTATAACCATGAATGCGGTTAGCAAATGCATCAATACCAATAATGGAACCGCTTTCACATATGGCTCGTTTAAAGTAATTTTTTCCTGCGGTTAGTGGACTAATCAAAAGTGAAGTTACCGATCAAGATCCAGCCGACTCACCACCAATGGTAACATTATCCTTATCACCACCAAAAGCTTTAATATTTTTTTGAACTCATTTTAGAGCTTGAATTTGATCGAGTAATCCCATGTTACCAAAAGTTGCTTTACCATCATATTGATTGGCTGTTGGATAAAACCCAAAGGCATTTAAACGATAATTTATCGTAATTGCGATTATCCCCTGTTTAGCAAACGAAGTTCCATCGTATGTTTCTTGTGAACCGCTGCCCATTACATATGCACCACCATAAATCCAAAAATAAACTGGATAATTTTTTGATTTAAAATCTCTTGGTGCTCAGATATTCAATGTTAAACAGTCTTCAGACATATCAAGAAGATTAATACCAGCTATTACCCCAGCAATTTGCATTGGGTCTTTGCCGTATGCTTTGCATTCCAAAACACCATCTCATTTTGCATGTTCAGTTGGTGCACTAAATCGATTGGCTGCATTCATTGGCGCAGCATATGGAATTCCTTTGAAAGAAACTACATCATTGTCGTCATCAATGGAACCTACAACCTTACCATTATCAGTTTCGACAACGGGATCTACATCAGTAGAACATGATGATGTTCCAACGACGGATGCCCCCCCAAATGTCCCTATCGCCAATGAGGTTGTTACACCTGAAATTATTTTTCTTTTGTTGCCCATATTTGAACCACCTATCTCTATAGATAATTATAGTTTTTAAATCGTATAACTAAGGTGATAAATTAGCCTGTTTAATCGAGAAAATTAATGAAAATAAACAACTTTGTTTTTAGGGCCTTGCGTCTATATAACGCAATGATGACACTAAATCATTCTTTCTGGTCTTACTAATTGATCGAACTCGGTTTCACTAATGTATTTAAGTTTTAATGCTGCTTGTTTTAAAGTCAGATTATTCTTATGAGCATATTTCGCAATTTCAGCAGATTTTGCATAACCAATCTTGGGAGCTAATGCAGTCACTAGCATTAAAGAGTTGTCCAGATTGTATTTAATTTTTTCATGATTAACTTCAATACCCACGATACATTTCTTTGTAAAAGAATCCATCGCATCACTTAATAATCTAATAGATCACAAAGCATCAAAAGCCATTACCGGCATGAAAGTATTTAATTCAAAGTTTCCTTGACTTGCAGCAAATGAAATTGTGGTGTCATTGCCTAGAATCTGTGCACAAACCATCATCATCGCTTCAGATTGGGTTGGATTAACTTTGCCGGGCATAATTGAGCTTCCAGGCTCATTGGCCGGTAAAATTAGTTCACCAATCCCCGCTCTTGGTCCACTGCCCAAGAAACGTACATCGTTAGCAATCTTATAAAGTGATGTTGCCAGTACTTTTAATTGACTATGAATGCTTACTACTCTTTCTTTGAAAGCTAATCCGTCAAACTTATTATTCATTACTTGAAATGGCAATTTATAAATTTGCGTAAGATTATTAATAGCTTTCTTGTCAAAATCGTGCGGCGCATTTAAACCAGTGCCAACAGCAGTACCACCAAGTGGTAATTCATATAGACTATTTAGACTATTCAGTATTTGCAATTTACAGTTTTCAACGCTTGTTCTTCAGGCCGAAATTTCTTGAGATAACAAAATTGGTGTAGCGTCTTGTAAATGTGTTCTACCAATTTTGATTACTTTAGCAAATTTTTTCTCTAGTGTTTTTAGCGAAGTAACTAAATTATCTAAACTTGGTAATAAGTAGTTTACAACCATGTCAGCAACTGCTATGTGGATTGCTGATGGAAAAACATCATTAGAACTTTGTGACATGTTTACATGATCATTAGGATGGATTACATTTGCTCTCAGTGATTTGTTAGCATAATTAGCAATCACTTCGTTAACATTCATGTTGGTTTGTGTACCACTACCAGTTTGCCAAATTTTTAATGGAAATTGATCATCTAATTTACCACTTAAGATTACTTCGCCAGCTTTAACAATAGCGATAGCCTTTTTAGTATCTAACTTCTTTAAAGTTTGGTTAGCTTTAGCTGAAGCAATCTTAATAGATGTGATCGCATAAATCAAAGCTTTAGGCATTATTTCATTGCTAATCACAAAATTTTCTAAGCTGCGTTGCGTCTGTGCTCCTCAATATTTGCTGTCATCAACTTTAACGGTGCCGATGCTGTCTTTTTCAATTCGATATTTCATATACATATAATAATAACGAATTATATTATGCGTTTATTAGGAATTGATTTAGGAACTAAAACCATGGGGCTAGCCATTACCGATTCATTACAGATGGTGGCAAGCGGGTTGGAAAATTTTGAATACAAGAATAATGACTTAAATATTTGTATTCAAAAAATTAAAGATCTTTGATTTCGTTACCGAGACATTGAAAAAATTATTTTAGGATATCCAACTAATGTAAATAATACCAAAAACGATCAAACACTATTAGTGGAAAAGTTCTACAAATTGCTTCGTACTATTATCCCCGACGATTTTGAAATCATTCTCCAAGATGAACGATATACAACTATCAAAGCTACTGGGATGATGAAATATGGTGCTGGATTAAAGAGTAGCCAGATTAAGAAAATTAAAGACAAGATGAGTGCGGTTGTTATTCTACAAGAATACATGGAACGAATTTAGCATGAATCTTTTGGAAATTATTAAACAACAAAGCCAAAAAGATAATGTACCCATTGTTAGAGATGACACATTGACATTTATTAATAAATACATTAATGAACATGGCATTAAAACCGTTCTTGAAATCGGTACAGCTTATGGCTATAGTGCTTATGCTATGTCATTAACTAATGTTCGCCAAATTGTAACGATTGAAAAAGATTTTAATAGTTTTACTATCGCTAGTAGTTTTTTAAAAGATAGCAACAAGATTATGATTATCAATGACAATGCTTTTGATTACATACCAGTCAAATCATTTGATTTGATTTTTATTGATGGACCTAAGTCACATCAAGAACAACTAATCAATAAATATATTAATTGTCTTAATCCGAATGGCGCCATCATTGTTGACAATATTTTTTTAAGAAAATTTGACAACATTCCCAATCTGACAAAAAACCAGAAATCACTTGTTAAAAAAGTTACAGAATTTAGAAATTGACTTTTGACTAACAAGAAAATTAAAACTAAGATTCTCGATTTCGATGATGGTATCGCTATAATATTGCCATGCAGTTCGTAGATGAATGTACGATTAATTTAAAGGCAGGCAATGGTGGCAATGGCATTGTTTCATGACGCCGCGAAGCTAATGTGCCCTTAGGCGGACCATATGGCGGTAATGGTGGCGATGGTGGAAACATCATCTTAATTGGCGATCATAATATGAGTACTTTGTTTGATTGAAGAAACCGTAAAAATATTGCTGCCCCAAATGGAGAAAATGGCCGTACCGCTAAAGAAACCGGTCATGGTGGTAGTGATGTTTATATTAATTTGCCGTTGGGAACATCGGTTTATGAAGCAAGTACTGGTACGCTAATTGCTGATATTTTGGAATCAGGACAAACTTTTACAATATGTGAAGGCGGTAAAGGGGGACATGGTAATGCCTTTTTTAAATCTTCTTTTAATCGCGCTCCAACACTACATGAAAATGGCGATTTTGGTGAAGAAAAACAAGTCACTTTAAAAATTAAATATATTGCTGATATCGGGCTAGTTGGTTTACCAAATGCTGGTAAATCTACTTTTGTCGGACAAGTGTCTAGTGCTAAACCGAAAACCGCTAATTATCAATTTACAACGTTAGTACCAGTTTTAGGTATTGTTAATTTACACGATGAGAAGGTAGTGTTCGCAGATTTACCGGGATTGATTGAAGGGGCAGCTGAAGGCAAAGGACTTGGGCATGAATTTCTAAAACATATTGAACGTTGTTCAATATTATTACATTTGGTATCTTTAAATCCTGCGGATAACGAAAATGTAGTTACAGCTTACAAAACCATTACCAATGAACTGAAAGAGTATAGTCGAGCCTTACTAGATAAACCAATCATTATTGTTGCTAACAAAATTGATGTTGATGGCACAAAAGCAAATGTAAAAAAATTAGAAAAGGCAATTAAAGGAAAACTTTATGTTATTAGTGCTTTGACAAAAGAAGGCGTCACTGAACTACTTGAAGTAATTTACAAAGACTTTCAAAAAATTCAAGCTAAAAACAAACAAAAATTATTGGCACAAACACAAAAAGTTAAGGTAATTGAATTAAAACAGCAAAAGGATTTCACTAAAGATCTAAAAGTTATTGATTTAGAAGATGGTCGTTGAGAGGTTGTAAGTGAATTTATGCAATATTGAACTAATAAAATACCGTTGGATACAAAAGATAATGTTGTACGCTACAATCAAAAGATGCAAACCATCCGGGTAGAAGAAACCGCGAAAAAACTTGGGGCTAAACCTGGAGATACTTTATTAATCTATGGTAACGAATTTACTGTTGATGCTTAATCTATGATAAACATCGTTATTGCCACAACTAATATTCCAAAGTTTAAACAAATGAAATTTGCTTTACAAAAATTAGGAAAACAATATCGTTTTCTAAGCTTGCAAGATATCAACTATCAAAAACGAATTATTGAAAACGGGACAACATTTAAAGAAAATAGTCTCATTAAGGCTAAACAAGTTTGTAAAGATACAGGTTATATTACAATTGCTGATGATAGTGGTTTGTGTGTAAATGCATTAGGTGGGAAACCGGGAGTTCTTACCAGTAGATATGCTGGTAAGCACGCTACCCGAAGGCAACAATTAACCAAGTTACTTAATGAAATTAAGAATGTGAAAGATCCTTTACGCAAAGCAAAATTTATATGTGTTATCACTTGTGTGTTTACTAACGGTGAGGTTCTCCAAACAAGTGGTGAATTGTTAGGGAAATTGTCTATAAACATTATTAATATTAATAATGGATTGACTCATGACCCCATTTTCATTCCTAACGGCTATAAAGTCACTATGTCTAAGTTAAGTATGACACAAAAGATGAAAATTAACCATCGTGGTAAGGCTATTCAACGTCTTATTTCGAAATGAAAAATACGAACATAGCAAGTATTTTATAGGTATAATATCCACATTATGTTAGCATTACCATTAATAATCTTTTTTATCATATTGGGAGGGTTTTTCGCCATTGGTTTTTTCACTAATTTGTACAAAGCGATTTATTGAGGTGCTGGCAACCTGGTCGGATATGGCATTGGTGTATTAATTGGTGAGCTCTGCACACCATTGATTATTGATCGGATCATGAAGATAGTGCCATTTGACACAAACACATTCCCATTTGATTTAAATGGTATCATCCAACCGATTTTACTTTTAGTTGTGATCTTATTGGTAGTTGGTCTTTGAAATCTTATTATTTTAATGCCCATATACTTAATTTTTATTAAAAAAATAATTAAAAAAGAAAAAGCGAAATTACACGAATCAAAAAATAAAACTAAGAAATGATTGTTTAAATTTGGAGCAGCAGCAGTTATGCCGGTCGCTTTTTTACCTTTTAACGCTTTGATAACAACAAGCGTTGCAACAGGTATTGAATTATCAGAACCATGAGACGGTATTGATGAATATGATTGAGGCACACTACATATGAAGGACCTTACTTTCACAACTTTAAATGGTTTGAACGCGAAAGACTATTACAGTTATGTAACTGCAACTAATGCCTTTATTACCATTCTTACAGATGATGAAACTAACGGTATTACTGATTTAACAAATGTATTTGAAGCGGTTTCTAATACAGTGCGTCTTCCTGCTGATAGTTCTGGATATGAAACTTATCTTGAAAGCATATTTGACATTGAGAACCCTGTCGAAAATATCTATCAAACTAATTTAAGTATAAATTTACAATCAGGTCGAATTGGTGAAAAATTACACGCCATTTTTGCATCGTCAGTTTATCAAACAGCTTTTGAGACTATGTTGGCTGATTTAGCTCCAGAAGGTGATGAATTTGACGAGGCACCAATGGCCTCCTTTATGGATCTCTATACTAACCTTACAAGCGCAACTGGTTTTCAAGACCCTAATTCTACAAGTAATTATTTTAGATTGCCTAGTTACAATTATGACACTCCTTCCAATATTAGTGATGGAGATTTCTTAATAGTCGATCAAAGTTTATTTAAACAACTACATGATGCCATATTACCTATGGCAAAAAATGCTGGTGATAAAGCAGAAGAATTTACAACTGACTTAATACACATGATTATGTGAGTCGCACCAATATCACCTGCGGTACTCAGATAATTTATGCTTAAAAGCAAATTAAAAAATTATTTAACATATTTGAATATTTGAATTGTTAATTATTGCGAGCAATCACACATGAGTGGTGTGGTAGTTGGTATTTCTGGTGGAGTTGATTCTGCCGTAGTTGCTAATATTGCAGCCGCCAATAAGAAGATTAAAGTAATTGGTGCGTGAATGAATATTGGGAATAGCGCTTTAGATATCAAATGTGTTAATGACCTTAAAAAGCAGAATAACTACAAAATTATTGATGTCAATCTTGTGCCAATTTTCAACACATATATTAAAACATTAAGGCTAAAGAACCCTTTGTCTATCGCTAATCTTAAAGCAAGACTTCGTGCTGTTGCTCTATATTCCATCGCTCAAGAACAAAATTGTTTAGTATTGGGCACGGGCAATGCTGACGAGCTCTATATGGGCTATTTTACAAAGTTTGGTGATGGTGCTTGCGATTTACTACCAATTTCAAAATTAACGAAATCTCGGGTGTTTGAAGCAGCGAGAATGCTGAATCTACCTAAATCCATAATTGAAAGAGCCCCTTCAGCTAGTCTTTATGAAAACCAAACTGATGAAGATGAGATGGGAGTACGCTATAACGTGATTGATGCATATCTTTATAACAAAAAGATTCCAGAACATCCATTAAACATCATTCAACGCTACCACCGTATCAATAGTCACAAGTTTTCATTACCATTAAAACCAAAGCCATTTGAGAAAATCAAATAGTTTTGCAAGAAAGTATTATTTAGTATTTTCTAGAATAGTTTTAACAAATAATTCTGGTTCTTCTTCAAAAATCAAATGTCCAGATTTTTCAAATGTGTAATCCTTCATTTGATCAGGTTTATAGTATTTCTTAAAAAATTTGAGTGTCGCCTTGGCCGGAATTGTTTTGTCGTATTTACCAACGATTAACACAAAAGGAACTTCAATATGCTTTTGAGAACGCTTTAAATATGTTAATGTCGCACGGGACATTTCTTTAAACAAAGCTTTCATATTCTTTCAATTATCAAGCTGTCATTGTAATTGCTGTTCATTCATTTTTACTCATTCCGGGTCCTGAGAAAATTTGGCATAATTCTCCGGTGAATAAAGGCATTGTAACAAGCGATTTTTTTGTTTCATATTTTTTGGATAGAAAATGTAAAAAGCTTTTAACCCTGCATGAAGCCCACCGATGCAAGCTGGGCATAATAAAAATAATTTCTTAATTTTTTGAGGAATTTTTGTAGCCACTAAAGAACAAAGCCCACCACCCATAGAGTGCCCCATTAAATAAAAATTATTTAATTTCTTGTACTCAATGTAAGAAACTATATAGTCAGTAATTTTTCACAATTTTAAATCATCAGGAACGGCTCCTTCAGTGTTTGCGCCATGCCCAGGTAAATCTATCATAAAAACATTGAAATATTTTGATAGTTTTTCGGCCGCAGTGAAATATGAATGTTCTACACAAAATCCGTGAATGAATAGTAAATCTCCCATACACTCTTTTTCATTTTGACACTTTATATTGAATTCTTTGAACGCCGTCGTTATCATATTTTCCTATTATAATTCCTCATAGTGATTAAGCAAATATAATTAAGAAATATTGGGCACTTTAAATTTATGAAAATAAAAAAAATATTCGCATCATCATTATTCATATTAATCCCCATTCCTATTCTTACAACATCTTGTTCCATCCCGCTATCGGACAATGACGTTACGAAAATAAAGCAGCGAGCTCTACCATCCGTTAGAGAATATGACGATGTAACTACCAATAAATTTACAATCAATAATATGACACGATTCATTAATGATTTAGGAAACGATGATTTTATGCCTTCTTACAATATATTAGCGAACGAATATTATCAAAAACTATTACCAACTGATACACCTTTGAATAATTCACCAGATGTTGTTGACAATGTTACCCAAGCTACTCATGACATTGTTATTAAACAAGTTACATCCCTTACTAAATACCCAAACATCAACAATCCTGAAGCATATCAATTAAAAATCAGCAACTATGTTGAATTATCGGTGTTAACAACACAAGGTGTATATTGAGGCATACGAACAATATTGCAAATGCAATTAACCAATGGTGGCCTAAACTATGGGATTATTACAGACTGACCAAAAGTCTCTGAGAGAGGGATTCAATATGACTTTAATGGGAACGATTGGCCAATCGAATATTTGAACGATACGATTCGAGAATTATCTTGAGACAAGCTTAATACCATTGGTTTGCAATTTGCTAGTGGTGGTGTACATGTTTCGACTGGCAAAGATTCTACTCATAATTCACTACCATTTAATTCTCAGCAAACTTGGTTTGAGAGCAGTGATTCCACTTGATATAACATCAATGAATCATCTAGTAATAATTGAGTGTGAAATGGCATAAATTCTGATTTTACAAAATCAATACTTCTTGCCAAAGATTATGGCATTAAAATTATTCCACAAATGGAATTGATTTCTCATGCAAGCTTTATTACTAATTTGAATGCGCCAAGATATAAAGATGGTGATAACATACCGGATGGCAAGTCAATCGGTGATATAAAAAACGACATAGACATCACTGACGTTGAAAAAGAAAACGATTTTGCTTTGTATGATGATAGTTCTATCCCAAAACGGATTGCCGATATGGTAGATTTAACTGAGGACAAAAACGGTTCTGCTGTAGTTTTAGACTTAATCAGTCAAATGGTTGATTATTATTGTGATTTATTCAAAGAAGCCGGTTGCGATTCATTTAGCATTGGCGCTGACGAATATTTTGAATCAGTTTTATCAAGCCAAGGTACAAGCCGTCAATACAATTTTAATTCCACATCATCTTCAGGGTTGACTAAACAAGAAGTCGTTGATTCATTTTATACAGCCACTACTCAAATTGATCAAAAAATTAAGGAGCATGGTATGTCACCACGAATGTGAAATGATAACTTGTTGAGGAACGAGCGTGCTCAAGTGTCCAACCCTTATTTCCCGACGCCAACCGAAGGATTAATTGATGGCTTAGACAAAGATATGTATTCACAATATTGATGAAAAAGCAAACCATACGATGCAACGCACTACGACGGCAACGAAGTGGCTTCCGTTGATGATTGATTAGGAGAAGGCTTCCATCACATGGTTAACTTTGATTTTGACGATTTATATTTTTGTACTGACCCCGCTAGTTCGTATCAACCTGATCCCAAAAGATTATTCGATTCATGACATCCTGGTAAATTTTCTTCTAACTATGAACTAAATCCCCCAGTCCCACAAATGTATTTAGAAGATCCTGCGACCAATAATTATCCAAATTGGCTTGTCGGGGCAATGATGTCCGTCTGGTATACCTACTCACCAACTTTATTTATTCTTACTGTTGATCCATTAAAGGCTTTTAGTCAAAAATGCTGAAATGGTTCAGATAATACTGGCTCTTTTGTAAATTACGAGCGTACTGCAGATTTATTAGACCGAGCACCAATACTTGTATAACTATTCAAATACTTCAATATATAATTAGTTCACACCAAATGGCGTCTATGGCGAAGCTGGCTAACGCACCTGACTGTGACTCAGGCACTCATGGGTTCAAGCCCCATTAGACGCCCCATTGAAAATTTTAAACAGGGGTACTAGTCTATTTATAGACTGGTTGAGAAATACCCTATAACCTGATCGAGGTAATGCTCGCGGAGGGAGTTCAACATTTTGAATTGAATGATCCTTCTGCATAAGAAGGATTTTTTTATGCAAAC
>JAITPK010000009.1 GCA_031289475.1 Mycoplasmataceae bacterium
ATTCATGGGTTTGAATCCCATACTGGTCACCATATTAAGGAGTGTTAGCTCAGCCGGGAGAGCGTCTGCCTTACAAGCAGAGGGTCGGGGGTTCGAGCCCCTCACACTCCACCAGAAAAGAAAGATATCGTTAGTGCGATATCTTTTTATTTAATAAATTCTTCTTTTAAAATTGAATCTAATGAATCGATTTTGGGATGAAAATTGTTAGAATAAAAAAGTTTATAGAGATTGAATTTAGCTTTCCGTCTTTCGCCCTCATACGTTTTATTGCTTCTTTTTTCTTTTATTGAATATCGACAATTAATATGATCTTTAAATAGATTAAAAAAATACTGAAAATATGGTGTGTCAACACTTGATAATGAAAGACCAAGAATATAAAGCCCATTGAAACAATCCCTATCGTTTCCTTTGCTATCTCTAAATTCATTTAAAAAATTATCTAATCTTTTTATGTTGTCAAGTCCGTTCTTACATAAGTTTTTCATTTTTAAATTTTCTAACCCTATTTCTTTTAAAGGTTGTATTTCTTTAGACGTAAACATATTCAGCTGCCTAAAATCGGAAAAAGCGCCTACCCGAATATCGTCGCCCATTTTTCCATGAATTAAAAATATATTTTTATCAACAAAACATTTTGGAAATATTTTTTCAAATATTTTCTTCGTTGTGTAATTAAAAGAAATTATCACATCGTTTTTATTAAAACGAATATCACGAATTTTGGACTGACAGTATTTAATCTTGTTAGTTGAAAAAAATTCATTAAACGAATCTTGTTTTTGTTTGATTATTTGTGGACAATTTTTCGCTATAAATTCTATTTTCGAATGCATGCCATCTTTATCCATAAAATCCACTAAATCTTGAATTGCATTTTCCAGCTCTCCTCACAATGTATCATTTTTTATTCCTAGAAAACTTTTACAAAATTTATATCAATCTTCGTATTTCTTTTTGTTGGAAATGAACCTAGCATAATCCTTGAATGTTGTAGAATATTCTCTACCGTGGTGGATTAGTTTTACATTTAAATACAAATCAAACCCATTGCCTAATACAATAATGTCTCTTTCTGTGGTGTTTTTGTTTGAAATTAGATGGTTCATGTTCAATTTGAAAATCATTGAGTATTGAATCAATATGGTCTGCTACTATAGTTGTGAATTGTTCCTTCATCACTATAAATACTAGAATTAAATGTATCCAGTCATATATCTTGAGAACCACTACTAGCCGAAGATGGTAAAAATAAATCCATTAGATTACCGAAATTAGTTTCCCAGAAAGTACTATCTGCATGCACACAAGACAAATATTCATCTCTAGTGCTTGTTAAAATAACCGAAGTTAGATTTAATGTTGATAAGCCACTTAAATCAGAGCTTTCAAATGTAGCGACTGCTGAAAAGTTGTTATTCTCAATTTGACTCCCATAATATGTGTGTTCACAATCAAAAATGGTGTGATCCATTATCAAATTGTTCAGTTTCGGGAAAACACATGAGTCAAATGTGTGAAATGCAGTTTGGACACTACCATCAGTGTTGAATGGATTACCCATTTGCTCCGACATAAATATTGTGTTGGATAAATCCAACGTTTCAAGCAATTGTGCATGCACCCCACCAAATGTGCCTGATCCAGTAAAACAATGTTCCGATGACTGCGCTTCCATTCCTTTTGAAAAATCCGCGTTTTTTAAATCAATCATTTTTAACGTAGGAAATTGCGCATTAGCAAAAGTATCTCCTCCTGAAGCAATTTCGTTAGAAGAATTAAAATGCGATAGAAAAATGGCGCCGTTTAAAGACAATTTGACAACATTAGAATAAATATTGTTAATATTGTAATTTGTAGAAGCGTTTGGTGAAAAAGATTCGGATTTTTCTGAAATTTTGTTGTTGTTTAAATTTATGACAAAATTTCTTCCACTCACACCATGATTATTCAAAAATTGAATGGCATTGTTAGGTGTTGTTGAAAAGTTTAAAAACTCAGTTGAAAAACCCAAAATTGTTCCGTTAATGTCTATGCTATAGAAATCACTTGTAATAGGTATCGTGCTAACTTGGGACACATTAAAGGAAACATTGTGCGCAACTATTTGGTCGTCTTCACCATCTTCACCAACGGCTGAAACAACTATTTGACCATTCCAATCTCCATCATCACTATTTAATGTGAAAATAATATTCGCGATACTATCCCCACTTACAGTAACAGGGCAACCCATTTTATCTTCCTGTCCACTTTCGTTATATGCAGTTCATGTAATAGCAACTTCATCTACATCACCAGATGCTACTGCATTTATTTTAACAGCATCACCAACATCATTTAATTCGGTTTTATATGGTGTTGTCGTATCTATGTTCAAATTTAGTGCATCGGCATAAGGAACAATAGTTATTAATTGCGACATCGGCGATGAGATTAACGTTTTACTACCACTATAGTTTGTAGCCATGCCATAGAATTGAATATAAAAGTCAGGAACTTGTGTAGTTTGAGTAGTAGAAGGAACTGAGATGGTTGCCGAAATAGAATTAGACATAGGTACATTCAAAGTTTTAGTAAATCAAGGCGGCAAATTAGTTGTTATATCTTTTTTAGATTCATCAAAAATCTTAAAAGAGAATGGAGTAGATACACTCCCCACAAATGTAGAAGTAAATGTTAATGTTGAAATTGGAGAGGTAGCAGCATTAGGATCAAAAGACCAACCATTGCTTGATGTAATATCATTAAGTTCTGGATATGTGTAAGAACTACAAATCATAGAGTGAGATGGATCTGTTAATGGTCAATCATCAGCGTGCGCCGATATAGACATATTAATGTCGCTTGGGATATTTGTCCTATTGGTAAGTGTAAATATTTTCCCAATTATTATAGTTCCATCATTAATGTCAGTCACCGCTATCATTGAGTGATCAACGTCGTTATAAGTAATTGTTCAAGCAATAGAAGATAGATCTACATCAATTGTTTGTGCCGTGACACGAATCACTCTGTTGTCAGGTGTCAATTGTCATCCAGCGTCACTAACGAGATTAAATTCACGATCTAACGAATCAATATCTATGTTGAATGTTTGTGATTCTCCTTCATATGATGTTGTTATCTTTAAAGAATATTTTTCATGACTTACCCAGTATTGGCTTTTAAAAGATATGGCGAGACTGTTTTGTGAGTGATTTTCATTAAAATCAAAATGATCAGTAATAGTGACACCGTCGTTATCAGTTACTTCGTAACTTCATTGAATATTAGCATTTTCAATTAGGTTGCCACCATTATCTCTAACGGTTGCATATACGGTTCCTAGATCCTTAGTTTTACTTTGGGAATTAAAACTGCGTTCATCTAAACTAAAGTGATATTTCTGAGAGGGATTGTTTAAAACTAATGGTAATACGATTGCCAAAGTAATACCAATGATACCTAAGGCGCTACCAATTCCGATCAATCATGATTTCTTTTTCGTAGAGAGCTGTTTCTTTTTCATTGAAATATTATATGAAAACTTGCACAAAACGTCGTTGTTGTTTTGTGCAATATATAAATAATTTAAGTATGAGCCAAAAGGATACAACAAATTTAGTCGCAAAAAGAATTAAAGAAATGCGTCTAGAAAAAAAGATGAGTCAGTTGGCCTTAAGTTTACAAATTGGTGATCATTCTTACATATCTAAGTTAGAAACAGGCACTAGGATTCCTAATTTAAAATCTTTGTATAAAGTGGTTTATATTGGGCTAGGATCTAATTTTTCTGAGTTTTTTAAAAATTTTAAATAAGCATAAATTAATAAATCTATCTTGACACCATCCAGCCGGTTTTTGCGTTGCAAAAACGGTTACACCCCTAAATAATAAATGTACATGATGGGGGATAAAGTACCAAATTGAACGGTGGTGGCGATGGTTTGGTTAGTTAAAGCGATGGTGGTATCAATGGATACCCAATAGATGTAATTACCATTGTCCACATCCTTGTATGTTAAGTAACTTAAGTAGTTCTCGT